>NZ_KB894601.1 GCF_000374545.1 Anaeromusa acidaminophila DSM 3853 | reverse complement strand
ACACATCTTTAACTCAACAAAAGCCAAGGCGTCCGAGGCAATTAGCCAAGCGCTGGCTTCCGGTATAGAGCAATGAAGGCTTTACACAGAATGATGAAATTACGCACAGAAAACACCAGCCAATTCGGACTATTACAGAATTCCGAAAAAGCTGGTGTTTGTTTTGTGTTTAAATTGGCAAAATGTTGCTATACGCTACTCAACGATACACAGTGGCAAAGCCCACGAAGCCGCATGAAACGGCACTTTTCAAACTTTACAAAACGATATTGGTGCAAGCCATGACGGTTCGAAAAAGAAAACATTTACACCTTCGACAGCAAGGGCGAATTGCTCATTACAATTATGAGCAGCCTGGCACAAGAAGAAAGCCGCTCCATTTCGGAGAACGTGACTTGGGGGCAGCGCAAGCGTATGGCAGACGGTAAGTTCACCCTGCCCTATTCACATTTCCTCGGTTACGAAAAAGGTGAGAACGGCCTTCCTAGGATAGTCCCCGCCGAAGCTAAGATTGTGCGGCTAATTTTCCGACTGTATATGGAGGGCAAGACATTCTCTGCCATCGCCAAACACCTCGAACAGCACGACATACCGTCACCCGCCGGTAAAAAGAAATGGCAGGCGACCGTGGTGCAGTCCATACTGACGAATGAAAAGTATAAAGGCCATGCCCTTATGCAAAAAACTTACTGCGCTAACTTTCTCACTAAAAAGATGGTCAAAAACACGGGCCAGGTGCAGCAATACTATGTAGAAAATAGTCATCCCGCTATCATCGAGCCTGATGAGTTTGATGCAGTTCAGCTTGAATTTGAGCGAAGAAAAAGCCTTGGCCGCCCTACAAGCACCACGAGCATCTTCTCATCAAAACTTGTTTGCGCCGATTGCGGAGGACATTTCGGCAAGAAGGTATGGGGCAGCTACAAGAGTGATAAAACGTATCGCAAAGAAATCTGGCGGTGTAATGCCAAGTATAAAAGGCTCGACAAGCCCGGCAACGGCTGCCAAACGCCCCACCTCACCGAAGATGAGATTAAAATGCGCTTCCTCGTCGCTTTCAATAAGCTGATGAGTAGTCGATCCGGACTGATTGAAGACTGCCGGCTGGCGCAGGGCGTCCTCTGCGACACCTCTTCGATTGACGCCGAACTTGTTGAACTGTTACGCGAGATTGAAGTGGTAAGCGAGCTATCGCGCAAAGCTATCCTAGAAAGCGCCAGAACCGCCGTCAATCAATCAGAATGGGCAGAGCGTAATAGTGCCTACCTTGAGCGCCACCGCAAAGCTACGGAGCGTGTAGATGAATTGGAAGCCACCAAGCGCCAGAGACTCGGCAAAGCAAAAACCATCGATGGTTTTATTAAGGACATCAAAAGCCGCCCTCTTGTCCTCACCGAGTTTGACGAAAAATTATGGCTGGCTGTCACCGACACCGCCACGGTGTCTCAGGATGGCACGATGGCATTCAAGTTTAAAAACGGCTCGGAAATTACAGCATAATATTTTAAAACCACGGCTCACCTTCGGGTGGGCTGTTTTGGCCTTGACGGTTATCTTTAACGACAATGTTCAATGCACACCCCTTTCGCGAATCGTTAAAAGATACCCCTATCTTCGGTTCACTTTTAACGATTTGCGGTAGAATCGTTAAAAGTAAGCCGCCGACAAAAACTGGTGCAAGTTAACGTCCCTCCGAAAAAGGCCTGTAAAACGCCTATAAAGGAAAAGAAAAAAGCCCGAAAGCGCCGTAAATACGGCACTTTCGGGCAAAACAAAAACCATCTATTGATAAAAATCGTTTTATCAATAGATGGTAGATTACTTGGTGGAGACGAGGGGAATCGAACCCCTGACCTTTTGAATGCGAACCAAACGCTCTCCCATCTGAGCTACGCCCCCAAAACGCGGCACTGATACCGACGAGATTTATTATACATAAGTTCGACAAGAATTACAATCCGCTCAAGCCATGTTTTTCTCCGCTTTTTGAGCTTCCGCTTCTTCTTTCTGCCGTTTTTCTTCCTCTCGGATCTCATTCCAAGCGTCACGAGTCATTTTAAAGACATTACGCTCTCCCCGAGCTAAGGGGTTGGAAATCACCTGATTAAAATACAGCTTGGCTCGTTGGTAATTGCCAATACGACGCAGCAACTCCCCGACCAAATAGGTCAGAGTCACTTCCGTCATATTGCCGATCGGCATCCGTTCCTTCGACAACGCTTCTTCATACGCCACTACAGCTTTTTCCAATACCTCGCGTTCTTCCTCAACTTTGTTTTCCAGGCGATATACCCAGGCCAATTTGAGGAGCAACCCGCCCAACCGGCTTGCCGGAGCCTTCACCAGCTCGGCATAGAAAATTGCCATTTTATAGGCATTGACCGCTTTTTCAAAGGTCCGCTCTCCGCCCAAATCCAAATGCACTTCGCGACCGGACAAAAAGGTACGAAGCTTTTCCACCGCCGCCGGTCCTGGTTCACAAAACCAGCTGTCCGCACCGGCATAGCCGCAATGATTGCACACCCAAATACTATAAAAGTAAGGATTGAACCCTTTAAAATGCGTGCAAAAATCCGTATCTTGCACTCGCATGGGCACTCGGCTTTTCACCTGAGTCGCTTCGAACTCATTCTGACAAATGGGACATTTTTTCTGAGATACATAGGTATATTCCGACATAATCGTCTCAACACTCCTTGCTTTGACGTTCACCATAAAACCTTCTTGAATCAGCATAGCATGATTTTTCCGCAAATTCAAATACAAGCTTCCTTCTCCGTCATCCACATACGATAAAAGACGCCTTGCTTTTCAAGCAGCTCTCTCATGCAGCCTCGCTCAACAATGCTCCCCTGCTGCAAAACCAAAATTTCATCTACGGCTTCCAGCCCTTGCAGATGATGTGTTATCCAGAGGACCCCTTTATCTACCGTTACCAGCCGCATCAAAGCGATAATTTCTTGGGCCGTCAGCGCATCCAAACCGGCAGTCGCCTCATCCAGCAGCCAATACGGGGCCTCCTTCAAAAGCGCCCTGGCAATAGCCAGTCTCTGCCTTTGTCCGCCCGAAAGGCCGCCTCCGCCCTCGCCGACGGACCGTTCCCAGCCTTGAGGCTCGGAGTCCAGCCAGGATAGCATCTGCGTCCGCGCCAGCGCCGACCGCAGCTCATCTAGGGATGCTTCCGGGCGAGCCACCCTCAAATTGTCCGCTAAGGACAAATGAAAAAAATAAGGTTGTTGCGGTACTACGGCAAAATGGCTGCGCCAACTTTCCTCACAACAAGAGTCCGCCGCGGTTCCTCCCATCGATAGAATTCCTCCTGTCGGTTGACGAAACCCCAGCAGCAACGATACCAGCGTACTCTTGCCAGCGCCGCTGGCCCCGACAACGGCAAGGCTCTTTCCTGCCTCCAACGAAAAGGAAATATCCTGCAAAGCTGGCGTCAAGCTGTCTGCGTAAGAAAACGACAGGTTGCGCACCTCCAGCTTGCCGCCTGCACAAGCCGCTTCTCCTTTTTCAGGTCTTTGCCTTGCGGCGGTCTCCAAAATTCGTTCAGCTGCCGCTGTACCATCGGCTAAATAACGGGCAGCCGCAGGCATAAGCAGAAAAAATTCTCCCAACGCCAGCACACTTAAGGCTAGCACCGATAAATCCACGCCAGACCATTGCCCGTTTCGCACCAAGGGAAGGCCTCCCCAAAGCAAGAGCCATAACGCTCCATAGCCTACAGCCATACCAAACGCTTCTCCCGCGCCGCTAAGCAAGCTCTGCCTCCGCTGTGCCATAGCCAGACGCTGCGCCGCTGCGCCCAAGCGCTGCGCCTGCTCCTGAGTTTGGCGAAAAGCCCAGAGTTCTCCCAGCCCCCCCAGCAAATCGCCCGCCGCCGTCTGCAAGCGTTCCCGCTCCGTTGCCACAATTTCTGCGCCGCGCCGCCATGAGCTCCCTAACCACAGCGGCAGAACCACCGCTGCCGTCAAGTAGGCTCCCAAGACCACGAGAGCCGGCCAAGGACCTACAAAAAACCACGAAAAAGCAGCAAAAGCCAAGCAAGAAAAAAAGGCCGTTGCCGGCGGCAAAAACGCCCGCAGAAACAAATCTTTTAAAACTTCAACATCGCCCACCAAACGGTCCAGCAGCGAAGCCGGGCTTTGCGACCCCAAATGAAACGGCGCCAGCGGTTCAATACGTTTGTACAGCCAGACACGCAAGTGCGCCAAAATACGAAACGTCGCATCATGTGAGACATAACGCTCGCCATAGCGGCAAACAGCCCGGGCAATCCCGAAAAAGCGCACTCCCACAATAGCTAGCGACAACACCGTAATGGAAGGATGCAGGGCCGCCATGGCGATCACCCAAGCCGATGCAGCCAACAGACCCAGCCCCGCCGCACCAGTCAGCCAAGCCAGCAGCAGAGCCAGCAGCATACTCAGCCAAGGCTTCGGCACGCAGCGCAATAATGTCCACAGCGACTTCATACGCTCGCCCCCTTTGCAGCAGACAACAACGCCGCATACGCCCCTTGCTGCGTCAGTAATTCTTTATGATTTCCCGCCTCAATAATTTGGCCGCTTTCTAAAACAGCAATTTGATCCGCTCGCCGCACCGTACCTAGGCGGTGCGCAATTACCAGCACCGTTCTGCCTTGACAAAGCCTCTCAAAAGATTGCTGCAAAGCGGCTTCGCTTTCTGGGTCCAAACCGCTTGTCGCTTCATCACAAAGCAGCACCGGCGCATCCGCCAAAAAGGCTCGCGCCAAAGCCACGCGCCGCCTTTCCCCGCCGGACAATTCTACGCCGCCCGCCCCTAACATCGTCTCATACCCTTTGGGCAAGGCAGCCGCCAGCGCCGCTCCTCCCGCCAGAGCAAACGCCGCTTCCACTTCTTCCTCTGACGCCTCCGGCTTGGCCAAACGAATATTCTCGCGCAAAGTACTCCGAAATAAGTAGGGCTGCTGAGGCACATACGCCACATGCCGCAGCCAAGAATCGACTCCAGCCGACGTCAAGACGCGTTCATTGATGCGAATGCAGCCTGCTGCAGGCGTGATCATACCTAAGAGCAAAGACATGATCGTACTTTTTCCGGCGCCGCTGCCTCCGACTAACGCAGTTATTTTTCCTGGCTGCAGCTGCAGCGAAACGTTCTGCAGCACTTCTGCTCCGCCTTCGTAAGCGAATGACACATCTTCCAGCGCCACTGCGACAGGTCCGGCAAGACGCCATGTTTCCGGCTCCTGCTGATGTATCTGTTCCGCTTCCAACAGCGAATAGATGCGCTCCGCCGCCGCTTTCCCCGCCAAGGCCGCATGAAAATGCGCTCCTAGCTGGCGCAGCGGTTGGTAAAACTCGGGCGCCAAAAGAAGCACAAACATCGCGTCGTAAAATTCCATGGTCCCATAGAGCAAACGCAAGCCCACTGCTACCGCAATCAAGGCCGTACTGATCGTCGCCAATAATTCCAGCACCAACGCTGAAAGGAAGGCTACTTTCAACACATCCAAGGTCACTTCGCGAAAATCCTCGCTAGCCGCAGCAACGCTTTTTACCGTTTGTTTGCTGCGGCCAAAGAGCTTCAAGGTCAACATCCCCTGGAGCATGTCATAAAAATGCGCACCCAGGCGCTGCAGGCGATCCCATTGTTTGCGAGTGCGCCACTGCGCCATCCGCCCAATAAGCGTCATAAAAATAGGTATAAGCGGCGCCGTCACCAACATCAAAAGCGCCGACGGCCAGTCTCTCGGCGTAATAACCGCTAAAATCATCAACGGCACCGCTGCCGCCGCAAAAAGGCTAGGCAAATAGCGCACAAAGTACGCCTCTAAGTGCTCCACCCCGTCTCCCAAGACGGCTAACAACTCGCCCGTCGCTTCGCCAGCGCCGCGCACTGGCCCCATAGCTAAAAGCTGCTCCGCCAGCCGCCGTCGCAAAGAAGTCTTTATAGCCGCCGCCAAATACGAGCCACAGGCTTCACCGCCCCAAAACGCCAACACCCTTGCCAACAGCACGCCGCCTAAAAACAACCACTGCCCATGTAGTTCTTCCAAGCTGCTTCCTTGCAGAAAAACGCTATCTAAAAGTGCTGCGATCAGCGCCGCCTGAGCAACCGCCAAAATCGCACCGGCCAGACTAGACGCCCCCAAGAATGCCAACTTACTTTTATACGACAGCGCTTCTTGCAGCAACTGTTTTTGTCCCATCTTTGCCTCCAAAATACGATTCATTTACAATATGCCTTTCGACGCAATGGCACAATTCCCTTTTGTCAAATCTTTCCGAGGAATTGAACATAGTCTTTGAACGGATTTAAACAAGAGTCTCGGGAGAACCAGAGGAGTCATGAGGGTCACGGGGTGCGATTTTTAACGAACGAGGCTACGGTGGCCGTGATATGCCGCCGTTTATACAGAAACCCCAGAACCTTTAAAACCCCTTTCTCGTTTTTCGTGTATTTCGCGGTTCGTTAGCAACGTCCCTAAACTTTATTATCCAACCGCGAAAAGCGCGAAATATAATTTATGGTACATTAAAAAGGCGGCCGAGAGAAACCACGCTTCTCTCGACCGCCCGTTATTGCTTTCTTTTCAGTTCCTTAATTCCTATCGCCCGCCGCGCGGGCCAAAGGCTTTTCCGCTGGCTTATGCAGACCAAATGCATAATAGCAGGCCAAAAGCAAACCAAACCAAGCTGGCGCTACATAGAGAGCCACGCGCGTATCCGGGTCAAAGGCCATGACAACGACTACAAAGACTAGAAATGCCAACGTAGCCCAGTTGCTCACCGGATACAACAGCGCTGGGTATTTCAGCTGCGCCACTTGCTCGGGCGTCAAGCTCTGACGAAAGCGCATCTGCGCAATCAAAATAATAGCCCACACCCAAAGAGCGCCGGACGTGGCTACGCTAGTCACATAAACAAATACCTGCGCCGGAACCAAATAGTTTAGAATTACGCCGATAAACAAGAAGCAAAAAGACACCAAAATGCCGTTGAGAGGTACGCGATTTTTGCTCAGCTTGCCAAAGCAGGCCGGCGCCTTACCCTGCAGCGCCAAATTGTAAAGCATGCGGCCAGTGCTAAAAATCCCGCTGTTACAGGAAGAGAGCGCTGCCGTGAGCACAACAAAATTGATGATGCCTGCCGCCGCCGCAATACCTAATTTCTTAAAGGTAAACACAAAGGGACTGCCGATGGTCCCCAACTGATTCCAAGGATAAAGGCTCATAATAACGACCAAAGCGCCTACATAAAAGACCAGAATACGCCAAAACACCTTGTCGATAGCAGCCGGAATGGTTTTCTCCGGATTACTGGCTTCGCCAGCAGCCACGCCGACCAGCTCAATACCCAAATAGGCGAACATCACCATAACCAAAGACATGACGACCCCTTCAACGCCCATCGGCATAAAGCCGCCATTAGAGACCAGATTCGTCAATCCGGTTGGAATCCCGTCGTTGCCAAGACCAAAAAAGATCATCATCGCCCCAACGACAATCATCACCAAAATGGTAATAATCTTAATCATAGCAAACCAAAATTCGAATTCGCCAAAAGCGGAGACCGCCACCACATTAACAATGGTCATCGCTACCAAAGCCAGCATGGCTGGAATCCACTGCGGCACGTCGGGAAACCAAAATTGCACATACACCCCTACCGCCGTAATCTCCGCCATACAAGTCACGACCCACATAAACCAATAGGTCCAGCCGGTAATATAGCCTGCCAAAGGGCCGATAAACTTGTTGGCATAAGCGCTAAAAGAGCCGCTGACAGGATACGCCACCGCCAGTTCTCCTAAAGAACGCATGATAAATAAAATGAAAATGCCGCCAATAATATAGGATAGTAAAAGCGCCGGTCCCGCCGTCTTAATCGCCGTTGCCGAGCCTAAAAACAGGCCTACGCCAATAGCTCCGCCTAACGCGATTAGCTGAATATGCCTTTCCTTTAACCCTCGTTCTAAATTCTCTTCAAATTCTTTTCCTTTCACCGCGAACTGTACCCCCTTGTGTATTGCCTGCAGCGCTTTTTGTTTCCACAGTATTCACAATTATCCTTCTTTTCTCTGGTAAAGTCAACCATTTGCAAACTGCAATACTGTATACTTTACCATTTTTCGACACATAAGAAAAGAAAGAAAAACCGCCGTCAACTTGACGGCGGCAGGTGTCATTTCTTCAATTGGTACGGCACAGTCGCCACAACAACATCTTTTTCCAAGATCAACATGGTTCGCAGCAGCCAGCCTGTTTGATTGTGCAGCAGCCGATGCCACCATTTGCGAGTCTCAAATTCCGGAATAACTACCGTAATGTAATCTTCGGGATTCTTTTGCTTCTCAAGTATTTTAATGTAAGCTACAATGCGATGCAGCACCATACGGTATGGGGAATACACGGTTACCAGGTGTACGCCCGGATCCCATTCCAGCCATTTTTTCTCCACCCGCTCCTTGGTACTCTCATCGGTCGCCACGTGCAAGGCAATAACCTCATCGCCAATCTTGCGCGCATAGCGCATGGTTTCCGCCACCGCCCGCGTCGGCGAAGCTACGGTAACAATGACGATATTGCGACCTTCCAGGGGCTGACGGTATTTCGCCTCTTCCTTCGGCAAATGGAGCTGCTCCGCCAAATCCGCATAGTGAGAGTTCACTTTTTTAAAGCAGTATACCATAATGGGGATGAATACCAGCACCACCCAAGCGCCATAGGTAAATTTAGTGATCGCCACTACCAGCACTACAATGCCGGTAACAATCGCCCCAAAACCGTTAAGCGCCGCCCGGTGCAGCCAGCCCTTAGAACGCTCCTTGCGCCAATGCAATACCAAACCAGCCTGGGCCAAAGTAAACGAAAGGAATACGCCGATGGCGTAGAGAGAAATCAGATGCTCTACATTTCCTTCGAATTGAACAATCAAAAGAGCGGCAATAACGGTCAGCAAAATAATGCCGTTCGAGTAGCTAAGACGGTCTCCCAATGAGCTTAGATAACGAGGCATGTAGCCGTCGCGAGCCAGAAGAGACATCAACGGCGGCAGACCGTTAAAGGCCGTATTAGCCGCCAAATACAAGATCAGCATCGTTGTCAGCTGAATGTAATAATACAACCAGCCACGACCAAAGGTCTCCTCAGCAATCTGAGATAACATGGTGACGTTTTCGATCGGCGTCACATGATAATGGATCATTAAAAAAGACAGCCCTGCTAGCATAGCCGCCAGCATACCGGACATCCAGTAGGTCGTGCGAATGGCGTTCTCCGTCTGCGGCGCCTTGAACATGGGCACGCCATTGGAAATAGCTTCTACCCCCGTCATGGAACTGCAGCCGTTGGCAAAGGCCCGCAAAATGAGCACGATAACCGTCAAGTCGAGTTCTTGCTTCACCATGGATTCAGGCGGCACCACTGGCTGCGTACCAGTCAGAGCGCTATAAAGGCCTGTAACAATCAAAGCTAAAATGCCAAAAATAAACAAATACGTAGGCAAAACAAAAACGTTAGAGGATTCCCGAACGCCCCGCAGGTTGACCAGCATCAAGATACCGAAAAGAACGAGTACATCAATGGTTACGCTCCAAGGAATGAAAGAGGGAAACGCCGATACCAGCGCATCCGTACCGGAGGACACGCTGACCGCTACGGTCAGCACATAGTCCGCAAACAAGGCCGACGCAGCAATTAACGCCGGATACTCTCCCAGATTCGCCTTCGCCACGGCGTAGGAACCGCCGCCGCCGGCATTGGCCCGCGACACTTGGACATAAGACAGTGTCACTACTGCCAAAAGAGCCAGCACCGCCAACAATATATCCTGAAAATATCCATACACTAAAAGTCCTGACGCTGCCAGTGTCAAGATAACCTGTTCCGGCCCGTATCCAACAGAAGACAACGCGTCGGATGAAAAAATGGCTAAAGCCTTCCATTTGGGCAGACGTTCATGAGCTGCCTGGCGATTGTGCAGCGGCCTGCCAATCAGCAAATAGCGCAACGTGCGCAGCATAACCCCATACCCCTTTCGCGTCAACTGACAAAACTATTACTTTTCCGTTAAAAAGAACAGCTCTAATCTTATGCTGTTTACAAGCAATTGAAAAGAGCCAAATCTTGTCAACAAGGACGTATTTATTCTTTTTTTCCGCAATTTTACAGACTATGGTTTTATGGCGCAGCACCACGTTAGCGCAGTCATGCTGGCAACGTTTTTTATAAATTGAAAGAAAACGGACCTTGCCCGAATTACAGGCAAGGTCCGAATTGCATCAACGGTTGTCTACTTTATCCATGCAATAGAGGTCATGCTGCTCCATGCGATGCCAAGCGAGCTTTTCGTACTTTGCTTCGCCATTGTCCATGTTGCAGTAAGGGTCAATGGAAATGCCCCCTCGCGGCAGGAATTTTCCCCATACCTCAATGTATTTCGGCTGCATCAACTTGAACAAATCCTTCATGATAATGTTCACTACATCCTCATGGAAATCTCCATGATTACGAAAACTAAGCAAATATAGTTTTAAGGACTTGCTTTCCACCATCTTCTCACCAGGAATATAACTGATGTAAAGAGTGGCAAAGTCTGGCTGTCCTGTCATCGGACAAAGGCTGGTAAACTCCGGACAATTGAATTTCACCCAGTAATCATTGCCTGGATGCTTGTTTTCAAACGCCTCCAGCACCTCCGGCGCATAAGCGTATTGATACTTTGTATTCTGGCTTCCTAAATGGCTGATTCCAGCCAACTCTTCCTTGCTTCGCGACATATGTCTCTCCCCTAGCTTTGTTTTGCAGTCCCACAGACTATCTGCCAGTATCTTACCATACTTCGGTCAATTCGCCTATCCATATTGATGCACTCCGGCAAAATTCCGGCTACTATCTCGCCTAGTAAGCTTCAAAGCTTCGGCGCATATACCGTGCGCTCCAGTTGCGTCAGCCACGCCCCGTTTTTATGATCAAAGGTCTTGACCACCACCCGGTCCGGGTATAAATACAACGAATTCGTCCAGATGGTTTCCCGATCCATATCCGCATTATGAATAGTAGTCACCTGACCAGCGTACACATTTACAGGCGACGCAAAGCTTGCATTGGTAGCCGGCGTATGGGTATGCCCTGATACCCAAAGAAAAATTTGCGGATGCCTTTGAATAAGCTCCGCCACCGCCGCTTCCGGCTGAGCGATAAAATTAGGAGTATTGGCATCTTTATTATAGGACGCTAGCGTTCCCGCTAAGGGCGCATGGAAAAATACGATGGTCGGCAGCTGCGGATTGGCGTCAAGCTGCTGCTGCGCCCAGGCCAACTGCCGCGGTGAAATCTCTGTCAAATACTTGCCGTCCAGGGAGTCCGGCGAAAGGAAGAGCAACAAATAGCCTGCTTCTTGTTTACTGTAATACACTTCCGGCAAATGAAAAGCCGCCTTAAAGCGCTCTAATTTTTCCTGGCGCTCTCTTGCATCCGCCCGTACGCGTTTTCCCTTTTCCGAAAGTACGTCTGCATATATGTAGTCATGATTACCCACAATAGGCCAAAGCGTTTTTTTCAGGGCGCTAAAATAACGAACTGCATATGCATATTCTTCTGCTGTGCCCCGCTCTGCCGTAATATCGCCTAGCACCGCCACTTGCGCTGCATCGTCCCAGCCATTGATGTCTTGCAGCACTTTTTTCTTGGCCTCTTCAATCCGCAGCTGTTTCGCCACATCCGGTACCACTTCGGTTCGCATCGGCAAGTGCGCATCCGAAAGCAATACAATACGGCTATAACCAGCCGCAGCTCTGGGTTGGGGCAGCCAATAGGACAACAAGCACAATCCCAATACCGCCGCGCAAATAAATGCCAGCGGTCCTCGCCCACTCTGCCAACGTTTCACAATTCTCCCTCCTTAAGAAAAGTTACGGCGCGCAGCAACTGCCGCGCACCGTAACTTTCACTCATAATCCGAATTACTTTCCTGAATGGCCTCATAGGCTGCCACAATTTCCGCTTCCACTGTCAAAAAAGCTTTGATCACCAACGGATCAAACTGGCTGCCACTGCCCTCTTGTAAAATCTTCCGGCTTTCTTCGTGACTTAACGCTGCCTTGTAACAACGACGCGAACGAAGAGCGTCATATACGTCAGCTACCGCCATAATACGCGCTGAAACCGGAATCACGCCGCCATTCAAGCCGTCCGGGTACCCAGCTCCATCCCAACGTTCATGATGCCAGCGCACTATTTCAATACACGTGGTCAAAAACATATTGTGCGGATACCGTTCACGCACCGATTCCAAGGTATGCGCGCCAATCAAAGTGTGTTCTTTCATTTTTTCAAACTCCGCCGTGGTCAGACGACCAGGCTTAAGGAGAATCCCGTCTGGAATGCCTACCTTGCCGATATCATGAAGCGAACTGGCCTGCTCCATGGTCCTCACAAAACTTTCATCCGTTACTTCCCCGCATTCCGGAAGTTGCAGCAAGGCTTCCGCCAGCAAGCGGCAGCAGGTACGCACCCGCTCCAAATGGTCGCCGGTTTCGTCATCGCGAGACTCAGCCAATTTGGCCAGCGCAAAGATGGTGCTCAACTGGGTATCGGCAATCTCTTTGACCTGCGCCGCTACCATTTGTTCCAGGTTTTCCTGGTAGAAATACAACTGTAAATGCGTGCGTACCCGCGCCTCAACTTCGGTAAACTGGAACGGCTTCGTCACATAATCTACGCCGCCCGCTTCGAAAGCCTCCAGTTTTGCCTTCGCATCGCCCAGGGCGCTAATAAAGATAATGGGGATTTGTCGCCACTGTTCCTGTTCCTTCAGGCGCTTACAGACCTCAAAACCATTCATTTCCGGCATATTAATATCCAGTAAAATCAAATCCGGCATCTGCACCTGCACGGCCTTTAGAGCCAACGCCCCCGAAGGAGCCAAACGCACTTGATAGCCTTCTTCTTTAAACATCCGCGCCAAAAGCTCTAAATTATCCGGCATATCATCTACAACAAGCAATACCGGTTGACGATTAAATATCGTTTGTTTCACGAAAGCTCCTCCTTCGGCTGCAGCAATTCCAACATCGTTTCAAAAGAAAAAGCTCGCGCCATTTTGACCATTTTTTCCGCCAATTCACTATCAACTGTTTTAACTTCCTCTAGGAGAGTCAAGGTCAAATAGTAGTCCCCGCTTTCCACCGCCTGATACAACCGGCTACGAAGCTCTGGCGGTAAAACAGCAATCTCCTCACGGCATATTTTTTCCAAATTAGTCTTTTCGGATGGCAGCGGTTCTTCTTCAGCGTACTCATACTCCAACTTAAGGGCTTCTTTGATTTTATTCAGCAGCTCCCCTTCTCGAAATGGCTTACTTAAATAATCATTAGCGCCTTCGTCAAATATCTTCCGCCGTTCATCATAAAAGCTGCTGGCTGTAACAGCAATAATCGGCATTTGTTCCTCTTTCAACCGAATACGCTTAAGAACCTCATGCCCGTCCATGATGGGCATCCTCATATCCAAAAGCATTAAATCCGGCTTCCATGACTCATATAGTTCCAGCGCGGCCTGCCCATGCCGCGCACACCGCGTCTCAAACCCTAACGGTCGCAACAGCTGTGTCAAAAGCTCGCAATTCACCTTCTCGTCGTCCACCAGCAGCACCTTCGGTCTTTGGTTTATAACGCGCAAAACCCGCCGCTCTTCCTGCGCGACTTCCTCGTCGCCAGCTTGTTGTACAAGTACCTGCAGCGTAAACAAGCTGCCGGCGTCGCGCTGGCTGCGCGCTACAATTCGTCCGCCCATGAGTTTCGCATATTCCTGGCTGATGGCTAACCCCAGCCCTGTGCCGCTGCCTTGAACCTTGCCGGCGTGAAGCTGCTGAAAAGGCTTAAAGAGCTGCTCCAATTCTTCCTGGTTCATGCCAGCCCCTGAATCCTCCACCTCCAACTCAAGACGCACATAGCCGTCACCGGTTTCCTGGGCTTGTACGCGCAACGCCACAAATCCTTCTTGGGTAAATTTCACGGCATTACCCAATAGATTCAGTAAAATCTGCCGCAGCTTTCCTTCATCTGTTACAATTCTCTCCGGCACGGCTTCGCCCCGTTCCAGAACAAAACGCAGTCCCTTTTCCTCTAAGCGCAGGCGGAACATCTGCTCCACCTCATGCAAAAGTTTATCGAGCGAACAAGGCGCCAGCTGCAACTCCGTACGCCCAGCCTCGACTTTCGAAATCTCCAAAATATCATTAATCAAACGCAACAAATGCTCTCCAGCCGTATGAATGCGTTCTAAATGCTCTTTTTGACTCAGCGAAAGCGTTTCATCCCGTTGGAGCAACTGCGCAAAGCCTAATACCGCATTTAACGGCGTACGAATTTCATGCGACATGTTGGCCACAAAAAAGCTTTTCGCTAAATTGGCCGCTTCCGCCGCTTCCTTGGCTTTCACCAATTCGTCATTTACAGCAATCATCTCTTCATTCATGGCCATCAGTTCCTGCGTGCGCTCTTCCACTTTGCATTCCAGGTCATTTTTAGCTTGAAGCAGCTTCTCTTCCACTTGTTTCAAAAGCGTTATGTCGCGAATAATGCCCACAATGAAGGGCTCACCCTGCTCATTCGTATAGAGACTTTTCTTGGTTACAATAGTGCATTGGTTGCCATTAGCAGTGGTAAGGGTCTCTTCGTTAACACTCTCCTTACCACTGCTGAAAACCAGCTCGTCCTGCTCCCAAAATACCTTTGCCTCTTCCGCCGAAAAATAATCATAGTCACTCTTCCCTTGCATTTCCGCCGCTTCTTTGCTCATCATACGGCAGAATGCTTCGTTAAAAAGAACCCATTGGTGCGCCCGATTTTTGACAAATACAGGATCCGGAATCGCTTGAATGATTTTATCAAGATAGTTGCGCGAAGCCACCAGGGCCGCTTCCGCCTGCAATTGTTCCGTCACATTATGCCAGACTAAGATCAAGCAAGGTTCGTCATTCAGTTCCAGCGTATCGCCATAGCATCGTCCAGAATATAGCTCACCGCTCCTAGTTTGCCAAGACACCAATTGCCCCCGCACAGAACCTTCGTCCGTCAAGGCTTGCACAAGCTGCCGCCATTGCTTCCCATCTTGCCATATGCGAGCTTTATCAAAAGATTGCCGACTCATTTCGCTTTGAGAATAACCGAAAGTTGAAAAAAAAGCCGAGCTCGCTTCCAGCAACTGAAAATCCTGCATACGAACAATCAATATCACATCGACCGCTTGTTGAAACACCTTGGCAAACTTGGCCCCGGAACGCTCCAGTTCGCGGGTATAGCCGCGCAAAAGAACGTACAGCATCAGTGCAATGACAATGATATAGAGCGTACCTTTTGCTGTCGCTGCTAAGGTTTTCATATGCTCTGGAAAAGGCAGAGCGTACAAAAACTGATCGGAAACCGCAATCCAAAGCCAGCTCGCCAGCACATATGCGGCAACAATCTTACCCGGCGTCAACCGGCTCCACTCATTTTTAAGCATATGCGGCCCCTCCTTTTCCATGCAAAATTCCACCTTCATTATTACGTTTAAATTCCTTGCTCCTATATTGAATCCCTTCTGTATAGGCAGAAAAGTCAAATATTTATTCTTGTTTTCAAGGAGAAGAGAGGCAGCGCTGATAAAAAAAAGCAGGATTCTCCTTCCGAAAATCCTGCTTCATATACTTTATTCCGGCAAATACGAGCAGCAGTAATCCGCCACTTGCTTTACCTGCAGCTGAAATTTAGATTTTGCCGGTACCCGGAAGGAGTCGCCGCTTTTAACCGTTCTCCAAGCGCTTTCTCCCGGCAACAGCACCTCCATCTCACCTTGGAGCATTTCCATTAATTCCGCCGCATCCGTGCCGAACTCATATTCCCCAGGCAGCATGACGCCTAACGTTTTGCGCGTGCCATCCGCAAAAAGCAGCGTCCGGCTGGTCACCTTACCTTCAAAATAGATATTAGCTTCTTTTACCGCTGTCACATTTACAAATTCACTCATCATTTTCTCCTCCGCCACATTTACTGTTATCACTATTGTACGTCAATGTTATTCTCCACCCGCTCTTATACTCCTGCCCCTGCATAATTGTATACAATCACAGAGTCTTTCTTTATTATCAAAGCAATTTGCTGTATCATAAAATTAGCAAGGAGGTGTATCTTTCATGAACAAAAAGGATCTGATCATCTTAAAGGGAACGTTCCTTCATACTCCCTCGGCCGCCTCGTTTACTTGCCACAAGGAACACTATTTAGTTGCTCGCCAAGGACGCATCGTATCCTTAACGCCGGAACTGCCGGAGAAGTACGCAGGCGCCCCCATCGCCGATTACAGCGGCCACTTGCTAATTCCCGGTTTTGTAGATTTGCACACCCATGCTGCACAATTCCGCCAGCGAGGTCTGGGACTGGATTTGCCGCTCTTACCTTGGCTAGAAACATATACCTTCCCGGAAGAGCAACGTTTTTCCGCCACCGCGTATGCTAAGGAAATATATGATGCGTTTGCCGCCGAGCTGCTGCACCAGGGAACAACCCGCGTTGTTACCTGGGCTACCATTCATGAGGAAAGCGCTCGGCTGCTTTGCCACGCCTTGGAAAAATACGGCCTAAGCGCCTACGTGGGCAAAGTCAGTATGGACTGTAACTGCCCTGAGTATCTTAGAGAAGAGACGACTCAAGCCCTGAAAAGCGCCGAGGCCTTTCTGTCCGCCTATGCAAAAGGGCCGTTGGTACGCGGCATCGTCACGCCGCGCTTTGCGCCCACCTGCAGCCGGGAGCTTCTCCAAGGCCTGGGGCAGCTCTCGGCGCGCTATCAATTGCCGGTACAGTCTCATCTGTCCGAAAACAAGGAAGAAATCGCCTGGGTAAACCAGCTCTTTCCGGAGCGAGCCGGCTATCATGACGTTTATGACTACTACGGCTTATTCGGACAACAGCCGACACTGATGGCGCATTGCGTGCATCTCAGCGAGACCGCCTTGGAGCGCATGCGCGAAAAGCAAGTCTTTGCGGTGCATTGCCCGGATTCCAACCTCAACCTAGGCAGCGGCATTATGCCCGCGCGGCGCTTACTAAACGCAAACGTGCCGGTAGGCCTAGGCAGCGATGTCGGCGCTGGACACACCTTCAGCATGCCCCAAGCCATCGTTCGGGCTGTACAGCTTTCCAAGCTAGCCTTTTTACAAGATGTGTCTCAGAACCCCCTCACCCTTAGCGAATCCTTCTATTTAGCCACCAAAGGAGGCGGCCGCTTTTTCGGGCAAGTCGGCAGCTTTGAAGAAGGCTATGAGCTGGACGCGCTGGCTCTGCAGCCGGCCAAGCACCTACAAACGGCTTCCCCCATAGAGCAGTTGCAGCATTTTCTCTATACCCAAAATGCTGCCGCCATCACCACCCGCTACATTGCAGGCAAACAGCGTTCTTAACGCTGCACCGCCCCTCCATTTTCCGTACCCTTTAAAGTAAAAATAATTCTAGCAGGAAAATACTTTTCTTTGTCGAAATTGTTTCTTAAAATGCTTTAGACGGAAAATTCAGACCTTATGTTTTTCTGCAGCATTTTTTTGTTTATGTGACCTGCATCACAGACGATGCGTAAAGCTCCTTGGTATACTACGTTTGTCAACAGAACTGCATTACCTATAGTTCCAGCAGTTTTCACACGGATTTACTGTCACTTTGTATATTATAAGGAGGGAACACTATGTCAATGTTTTGCTTTCAGTGTCAAGAAACAGCTAAAGGAACCGGTTGCACCATGCGCGGCGTCTGCGGAAAGACCTCGGATGTAGCCAATCTGCAGGATCTTCTGATTTACACCCTTAAAGGAATTTCCGCGTACGCTTTGGAAGCCCGCGAAGCCAAGCTGCCTACAGGCGGAGCGGACAAATTCATCATGGAAGGCCTTTTCGCCACCATCACCAACGCCAACTTCGATAGAGAACGCTTTGTTGCTTTAATCAAGGAAGCCCTGGCGGTGCGCGAAGATGTCAAAAACGCCTTAATCAAAGCTGGCCTGACGCCTAAAGCCGCTCACGACAGCGCGTTGTGGCATGCTGACAACGTAGAAGCGTTTGAAGCCAAGGCGGCTACTGTCGGCGTCCTCTCCACGGAAAATGAAGATGTTCGTTCCTTACGGGAACTCATTATTTACGGCGTCAAAGGCATGGCTGCTTACGCCGAGCACGCTTATGTTTTGGGCTATGCGGACGACGCTATTTTCGCCGCTATGGAAAAAGCCTTGGTAGCCACCACCAATAACGCGCTTAGCGCGGATGAACTAGTTGCCCAGGTTATGGAATGCGGTAAATTCGGCGTGGACGTTATGGCGCTCTTGGACAAAGCCAATACCACTACCTACGGCTCGCCGGAAATCACCAAGGTCAATCTTGGCGTACGTAACAACCCGGCCATTCTTATCAGCGGCCACGATCTCAAGGATCTTGAAGAACTGCTGGAACAAACCAAAGGAACCGGCGTTGACGTCTACACTCACGGCGAAATGCTGCCGGCTCATTATTATCCCTTCTTCAAAAAATATGACAACTTTGTCGGCAACTACGGCAACTCCTGGTGGCTGCAGGATAAAGAATTCGAAACCTTCAACGGTCCTGTTCTGCTGACCACCAACTGTCTGGTGCCGCCTAAGGACAGCTATAAAGACCGCGTTTATGTCACCGGCGTTGTCGGCTTTGAAGGACTCAAAAAGATTGCTCCTCGCCAAGCCGGTAAAACCAAAGATTTCTCGGCGCTCATCGCCCATGCCAAACAATGTCCTTCGCCTACCAAGCTGGAAGACGGCGAACTCGTCGGCGGCTTCGCCCACAACCAAGTTCTGGCCCTGGCTGACAAAGTCATCGAAGCCGTAAAAAGCGGCGCCGTAAAACGCTTCTTCGTTATGGCCGGCTGCGATGGCCGCATGAAGAGCCGCGACTACTACAGTGAATTTGCCAAAGCTTTGCCGCAGGATGCCATCATCCTCACCGCTGGCTGCGCCAAGTACCGCTACAACAAGCTGCCTCTCGGCGATATCGGCGGCATCCCCCGCGTTCTGGACGCTGGTCAGTGTAACGACTCCTATTCCTTGGCCGTTATTGCTTTGAAACTTAAAGAAGCTTTCGGCCTGGACGATGTCAACAAACTCCCCATTTCTTACAATATTGCTTGGTACGAGCAAAAAGCCGTTATCGTACTGCTGGCGCTGTTGTACTTGGGTGTTAAAAACATTCACCTCGGTCCTACGCTGCCTGGCTTCCTCTCGCCTAATGTCGCCAAGGTTCTCGTAGAAACCTTCGGCATCGGCGGCGTCACCAATGTAGAAGACGACATGAAGATGTTCTTCTCCTAAATAACGCTTTAAAGCCCGTCCTATTGGACGGGCTTTTTTATATCACGCCAAGGAGCAGAACTAGATTTGAATAAGGACCGCAATAAGAGCCGAAGGGCGCGTGGGATTAATCTTGACATAAGCAATTTTAAAGCCGTATAGTTTGTATAATAGTTCCAGCAGTACTCTTACTAAAAATAAAGAATAGAAAGAAGGCTACACTATGAAATGGTCCGCTTGCTTTAAAGCCTATTTTACCATCTTAGCTCTTGCCCTTTGCCTGATTATGCCTGGCACGGCAGCCGCCGCAGAACTTCCGGTCGGCGTCGTGGATATTATGTATGTAATCAATAATCATCCCGATGTAGCTCAAGCCAACGCAGCCCTGCAAACCGAGCAAACACAACTGCGCCAAGAGTTTACCACAAAATCCGCCGGGTTGAGCGACAAAGACAAGCAGGCCTTGGATCAACAGCTTGGCAAGCAGTTGGCTCAAAAACGCCAAGAGCTATTTAAGCCTATTGCGGACAGCATTCAGGTCGCCATGAAAGCCGTCGCCGATGAAAAAGGACTCTCCTTAGTCATCTATAAGAACAGCGTCGCCCTGGGCGGTACGGATATCACCGCGGAAGTCCTCCAAAAGCTAAAGAAATAGGAACTGCTAATTTATTCACATCTCACATCAAAACGGCTCTTTTTCCATCAGCCATTGTCAGAAAGCCTCGGCAGAGCGCCGCTATGCCGAGGCTTTCTTTCGCGTTAAAAGAAGAAAGACGTCGGTTGTCGTGCAATCCTAGCACAACCGACCTTAGGCGCATCCAGCGCCGTTTCGTTTTGATGGAGTGTTCATTAAATTATCAGCTCCTTAACGGTAAAGTTACAAATGGAACTCGCCGAAAAAGGCAGCAGGCCGAAAACCTGCTGCCTTTTTTATTAGAGATTCTGTTAAACGAATCCTCCGTCGTACCCTCCAGTCACTCCAGCTCTCTTGTTCGTGTTCTATTTCGGATAGGCTTCCTTCGCTGGCAGCCATTCTGTCAGCACGTAGCTCGCTTGACCGCCTTCTATTTTACGCTGAAACTGCGCCTGATAGGTAGCTTCTATCAGAACCTGCCAACCAGCGGCTTTCCAGCTTTCCGGCATGGCCAGAGGATCGCCGTTAAAACCGGCAGGCGCGCGATAAACATCGACAATCGCTGCATAGTGTTCATGCCCTTTGTCATTTAAGGTGCGAATCCGAGCAAAGCGAACTCCAGCGGTTGCCTCTCCCGGTACCTGCTGCTTCACAATACCGCTAAAAAAATCAGGCAGCGATAGTTTCTCCTGCGGCAGCGCGTTCTGTCCGGCTATGCTCATGCTTTGCAGTTGCGCACTGATTTGCGCGCCATCGCCGCTGTAATAATCTCGCCGCACCAAGCCTACTTCCGGTGCATAACAGGCTACCACCACCTCATTGGGTCTAGCCAAAGAGCGAGCCTGTACCTCCACAACACCGGCAAACAGCCCTGCTGGCACCCACACTGTCTTAGTGACGCTGAGAAGGCGGTAGCGCCACATACCGTCTTCCCAGGTAGCGCCTTGTTGCAGTGGTCCTTTTAAAAGCAGCGTTTCTTGGTTAGGCTTAGCAGCAAGCAAATCTCCCTTAGCTTCACTTTCACTCAGCACCACCTGCTGCGCTATCATATCTTCCGCCATGGAAAACACTCTTGCCGTATGGGCCCCGCCATTGACATCCTCTACCTGTACCCGCCCGTCCTTGCTTTGCGTCACCGTTCGCTTAAAACCGGCAAACTCCTGTCCATAGCCGACATAGTTCCAGCTCTGCCCCAAAGCGCTCGGGAAAAAATGCCGTACATCCGCCAATCTGAACTCTTCCGCTGACATACAATCCTGGCAGGGGCCATGATCGCTATGCGCCAACGCCGCCGAAGGCCCGCTAATCATCAGAGCCATACAAGCAGCAACAACGAGTGCCCTAGGGTTTCCTGAAAAAATTTTCATCTAGACTTCCCCCGCTCTTCTGTTAGAATATCAGCCAAGCATAAAAAAACAAACCAACCCCTATAGAACCTACCACCACGCCAACGCCCCAATACCCATACGATTTACTGATCGCAGACAAGGATGACAACAAAATGCCAACCTGTAAAAACATCAATGCCTGACCGAACATCGTATTATACTGGCTGGCGGCGTCTCGTTCCGCTTCCAATTTTTGCGCTTCCTGGGTGATTTCATTTTTTTCTTTTTTGTAGCGTTTGATTTCCTCTTCAAAGGCTCCGATTTGCTTAGCAACCTCCTCTGTGCGCGTTTCCTGGGGCATCAATGCCGTCAGGGAGTCGCGTTGCACTTGATACTGCGTTTCCTTAATGCTTTTCGCCTGATAGTACGCCCATTGATCCGAAGCGCGGTTCTGCGCCAATACCATACGGTTTCCATATCCAGCCGCCTTAAACGAAGCAATCGTGGCGCACGCTGCCAAAACCAGCGTCGTCACGGCAATGACCGTTGTTAGGTGATCTTTCCACGTTTTTTTCTCATTCTGCCTGTCTGCCATAATAGCCTCCCCAATTAGTAGTTCTCCTATATTCCCGCTGTACACCGTAAAATCCTGCCTGTTCTTGCGAGTTGACACCCGCTCGCAAAAGAGTATACTAAAGGCAAGCGAACTTATTCTCAGGGCGGGGTGAAATTCCCCATCGGCGGTATCCCGGCGCAGCCGGGGAGCCCGCGAGCGCTTTTTGCCTAACCGTAAAAAGGTCAGCAGAACTGGTAACAAGCCAGTGCCGACGGTGATAGTCCGGATAGAAGAGGATAAGGCAGTTGCTAACGCATTGGCAAGTTCCGGAGTACTTTCGTCCGGCTTGTTTTACTGTGTTGCTTTTACTGTCTCTTTCTGGCCCTGATTCTGGTAAGTCCGACTTAGCATTAAGGAGGAGTATTACTATGAATCAATCTCTGCTTCACTCTTTTGGCACACCCGCAGAACGGGTGGAACACGCGCTCGCCGCCTTGCGTCAGGGACAAGGCGTCCTGGTCACCGACAATGAGGACCGGGAAAACGAGGGCGATATTTTTTTTGCCGCCCAAAGCCTGACACCCCAGCAAATGGCCTTGCTTATTCGCGAAGGCAGCGGCATTGTCTGCCTGTGCCTCACCGAGGAAAAAACCTCCCAGTTGGGCCTGCCGATGATGGTCGAAACCAATACCAGCAGTTTTCAGACCCCTTTCACCATCTCCATTGAAGCGGCTCAAGGCGTGACTACCGGCGTATCAGCAGCCGACCGCGTCGCTACAGTGAAAGCCGCCATTGCCGCTGACGCTTCCACTGCTGATCTGCGCATGCCCGGACATATGTTTCCGCTACGCGCCCGGAAAAACGGCGTCTTAGATCGGCCTGGTCACACAGAAGCAAACGTAGACCTTATGCGCCTAGCCGGTTTAGAGCCAGCCGGCGTTCTTTGCGAACTCACCAACCCAGACGGTACTATGGCCCGCCTGCCGGAAATTGCCGCATTTGCCAAAAAGCACGACATGCCGGTTGTGACGGTTGATGATATCATCGCTTACCGCCTGCAGTTTGACTGAGAAATAGCAGTTAATTTCCACCTTATACTTCTACTTGCAAAGAGCCGTCGGCGTTATATCTGCGCCGACGGCTCTTTTTTCTATGTTGCTCTTTTTTATTTCATAATCCTCTTGCGTACCCTCTGGTCACTCTGGTTCTCTTGTTTATTCTTCGCTTCTACTAACTTTTATCACACCAAGGCTTTGCTCCGCCAAGCGCCGCTGCGCCAGCGCCAGAGCATGGCCAAACCGCGAATCCATTCATCTACCAGCATGGCGGCCCAGATGCCTGGCAGGCCATAGCCCAGCACAACGCCTAGATAATATCCTAATCCAATATTCACGCTCCACATAGACAAAACCGCCATCACCACCGGGAACTGCACATCCCCGGCACCGCGCAAACCCGAAATGAGCACAATATTAAAGGTTCTTCCCGGCTCCAAGAACGCATCGATCATAAATACCAGCGCACCTAATGAAATAATCGCCTCTTCATCCGTAAAAATCCGCATCAATTCCGTACGCCCCATGAATAAGCCCAGACCAAGCACCCAGGCCGCGCCAAAAGCAATGCGGAAATTACGCATTCCTACGCGCGCCGCTTCGTCAAACCGCCCGGCGCCCACTAATTGGCCAATCATAATCACATTGGCCTGGCCGATAGCCAAGGAAAATAGAAAGGCCATCTTGATGACCGACCAAGCGTAGGTACGCGCCACATAAGCTTCCGAGCCCAAATACGTTAAAATTAAGGCCATCAAAACCGTTTGGCTCAACGTGTAGGACATGCTTTCCATCGCAGCGGGGAAGCCGATTTTCAAGACTTGACGCAGCTCCAAAAATGGAAAAGCGAGCAAATGGCGAAAAATAGCCGGTTTCAAGAGACGGGTAAATAAATACCCTTGCGCCAAAGCTACCGCCACCGCCTTGCTGCCGACCGCCGCCAGAGCCACTCCCCATACGCCTAATGCCGGAAACCCAAGCAGACCCAACCCCAACACCGCCGAGCCGCAAAGATTGAGCACATTCATTGTCGCCGTCACCGCCAAGCATTGCCTGGTCCGACCAAAGCCCTTCAAAATAGCGTCGCTGGAGAACAACAGCGCATCAAGGAAAACAAACCCGCCCACCAAGAGCAAATACGTCTTCGCATGCGCTAACAGTCCTTCTGACAAGCCCAGAAAAAGAAGCAATTCTTCGCCCCAAAAAATCAGTCCAACACTGGAGAACAGTCCCAGTCCCAAGCTAAACAGCAGCGATACGGCCGCCGTCTTATCAATGCGTTCGCGATTTCCTGCGCCAACATTCTGAGCCACTAATACCGAGGTTCCGAGCGAAATAACGGCAAAAACCAAGAATACATTCCAGAGCACCTGGGTGCATCCCTCTACTGCCGCAGCCGCTGAGCTATCATAGCGACTGAGAATATATACATTTACAACTCCCACCATAATAATGAGAGCCTGCTCAATAAAGATCGGCCAAGCCAACTTAAATAACGATTGCGTCCTCACAGCATTCTCCTTAGTCTTCTTTCAGGTGTCAGACTATCGTAGCAAAGAAGCCTCGCCCTGTCAAAGAAAAGAAAGGCCGCAGTTGCGGCCTTTCTTGCTTCTTCCAAGATCTTCCCTGGAAAGATTACTATTCTGCTCCTAATTTTTTCTCCATGCGCTTTTGGAAATTCCGCAACCCATAGCGGGACATAACAGCATTCAGGCGCTGTCCTTTTTCGCCAATTTCTTCGTACACTGCCAAAATGGCGTCCAGGTATTGGGGCACTTCTTTTTCGGTGACAAATTCCGCGACAATCTTGCCTTCCTGCGTATAACGTCCGCCTTTGCCGCCGACATAGATATGATAGCCTTCCCGCCCTGTTTGCAGCGCTTTCTTGGGGCACAAACGCACACAAACACCGCAAGACAGGCATTTTTGATAGTCGATAACCAACTCGCCGGACTCCAGCGACATAGCCTTCGCCGGACAACGCTTCACACAGGCGCCGCAACGCACGCAACTTTCCTTTTTCAGCAACGGCTCCGCCGCTCCTCGGAAGCCTACATCATGCCCCTGGGGCTTAGTACAAGCATTTGCACAGCCGCAGACCGTAAACTTCGTCTTAGCTGGCAAGTCCTTGCCTACATAGTCTTGATCCAGCATTTTTCCCAGGCTGTTCGTATCCACCAGGCCATACGGGCAAGTGCTGTTGCCGGGACACACCATGACGGGACGCACACGTAGACCGCAAACCGCATGCTGCAGCCCTGCGTCTAAAATAGCCTGCAGAGCCTCTTCAAAGCACTCTTCCGGCACGCCGGGGATCTCTACGCCCTGACGCACCGTAAAATGCACTTCACCACTTCCGAATTTCTCCGCCAACGCCGCAATCTTACGCAAATCCTCCGCTGTTGCATTCCCTGCGCAATTGCGCAGGCGCATCAAAAGAAGACCCTTCTGCCGTTGAGGAATAAAGCCGTATTTTTTATAGTCCGGTTTCGCCGCCATAACCAAGCACCTCTTCTTGCTCATTTTTACTTTTAATTATATCACTTCTGTTTGCGAAGCAAAGGCCCTCACCGGCGAGCCATCCGCCCCGCTGAGCGGTAAAGGCAGCGCAAAAAAGTTCGCACCGCTCTGAACCTCCTCTAAGCGGGTTAAATTCTCAATCAATACCAATTCCTGCGCCAAGAGCCGTTGGTGAATTTCAAAATCGTTGCTATCAATCGCGTCAAAGGAGATAGCGTCAATCCCTACCCCTTTTAGCTGGCACTTTCCTAGATAACTCGCGGCTTCCGCCGTTAAAACAGGGTACTGCCGCAAATACTGTTCCTGCCCCCAATAACGGCTCCAGCCTGTCCAAAACAGAACAAAGTCAACTTGCGCCAACCATTCTTCCTGCGCCTGCAAGTCTTTTACGCCAATCGCGCCGCCAGCGCAAGCGCGCACATCTACAATGGCCGCCCGTCCCATAAACCGTTCTAAGGGCAGCGCATCTAAGGTCTTTCCCTGTGCCAGCATATGCGCAGGCGCATCCATATGTGTTCCAACATGCGTGTTCATGGAGATTTTCTTTACCCGATACCCATGGTTCTCCACGGTAGTTACTGTAGAAAATACAGGAGCAGGCGTACCAGGATACACCGGCATGCCTTCGTGCAACGGCTGCGATAAATCGATCATTCGCATAATTCATTCCGCCTCCTCAGCTACTTCTCACTTACTAATTTGCGCTTTACGATCTGATCCGTCAAGAGGATTTTATTGACATTTTTTACGCGCTTCTTTATAGTATTCATTGTAGTGACTACTATAAAGGAGTCCTCGTTAAATGGATACACTTTGCCAAGAGTTACAAACTTTCGGCCTTACACAATATGAAGCAAAAACCTACTTAGCTCTTCTACGCCTAGGACGAAGCAACGCCTATAAAGTCAGCAAAACCGCCGGCGTCCCTCGTACCCGCATCTATGACATTCTGAACGCATTAGCCGAGTATAGCGCGACACGAAGTTTGAGAATTTGGGACATTTATTTTGAGAAAAACTCATTCGTTTAATAGTTTAAAAATCCGCTTTTCAATCGTCCTGCAATTCCCCCATTTTGCCATACCTTGCCAACTCATCAGCGTCGGTATAATATCAGCTACCGATGCTTTTCTTTTTACCCTCATCCGTTTAAAACGTTTGATTTTACCTTTCAACCTTCGCACCGTTGTATGTCTTATTTTAATACCATTATGCCAGATTCTATAGCCCAGGAAGTTTACTCCTTGCCTTTCGGGGAACACCTGGGTTTTGCTGTTAAACTCCATACGAAGGTTTTCCCATAACCAGGTTGCAAGATGTTTCTTTAAATTATATGCCTCTTCTTTTGTTTTACATACAATCATAAAGTCATCCATATATCTAACATACCATTTTATACCGAGCATATCTTTAACATAATGATCCAATTGGTCCAGGTAGATATTCGCGTATAACTGGCTTGTCAAGTTTCCTATAGGTATTCCAGCCTTGCCTCCGTGCTTATCAATATATTGGCCGCATAACCAAAGGGTTTTGCGGCATTTTATCTTTCTTATAAGTATTCTTTTAAGGATAGAATGGTCAATATTATTGAAGAACTTTTTTATATCAGCCTTGAGTATCCAACAACCAGGACCAGCCCTGCGTATAAATTCCTGCGCTCTCAACATTCCACGCTGAGAGCCTTTCCCGACTCTACAAGCGTAACTATCATAAATAAAAGACCTGTTAAACAGCGCTTCAATGACGTTTACAAGAGCGTGCTGAACCACTCTATCCTTAAAAGGCAAGGCCATTATATCTCTTTCTTTCGGCTCATATACCTTAAACAAATAATAGTCGCCTGGTTTATATGTTCCCCATATCAGGTGGTTCTGAATGTTGCATATTTCTTCTTCAAGGTTAAGAGAGAAGCGAAGCACATCACTTTTATATCGTTTGCCTAGCCGTGCTTTTTGATAGGCGGAGATTAAATTCTGCCAATCGTAAATTTTTTCGTATAAATTTCCAAAACGTTTCAAATACTATCACCTGAGTAATAAAAGTCGCCCCACATTCGCAAACGCTACCAGCCGGACGCTGACATCTTGCTGTTTACCTCTGAGAGGAAGGACGGCGGCTCCAAGAGCATGAGCACAGGACGACCGGAGAAGCGGACGTCTTCGGGCAATTGCATGCTTGCGAGGCGGAAGCCAATGTTCGTATCGGAGTTCGACGGGGCATTGTTGACGTTGAACGTAAACAGCCCGTCGAGGGCACCGTTGCCCCAGTTGCCACCTATAAGCCGCCGCCCTAATTTATGCCCGAAAACGCCGCTGCCAACCGCCCAACATACGGCCTACTTCTGCCGTCATCTTAGCAATGTTCTCATATTGTTGTCCTGGCATCAGTTTTAAGGTAGCAGCAACCCGGACTAAGAATCGAAACTGATCCAATTCTGTGTCTAATTTATCAAGTAATTGAGTTTTATTCCTAGCTTTATTGGCCTCAATCGTCGTTGTTGCCAACTGCAGTAATTTGTTTTGAATTTGCTGTCCTAAAACGAAGCGTTGGTTCTTGGGAAATTTATTACATACCGGGATGACGTATGCAGTCATATCCACGATTTTTTGCCAAATAGCTAGGTCAGATACCAATTTAAAAACCTCCAGATTTTCAGATTACAGATTTCAGATTATCACATGCTCTTTGCGAGGCGGAAGCCAACGCTCGTACCGGAGCCCGACGGGGCACCGTTGACGCCGAACGTAAACAGCCCGCCGAGGGCACCGTTGCCCCAGCCGCCACCTCTTAGAAGTTGGGTAACGCCGGAAGCACTAAACCAGAAACCATCATTTCCTCTGCAAGATTCTCCGGTCGTGGCTGGGATGCATTCGTTTACAAGGTTTGCGTCTGTACGAAGGTATGAAAATGCGCCGCCAGAAGATCCAAAAGTAGGGTTAATCCCAGTAGTCACCAAAGCATTGTTGCCATCGAAAATCCACAATACACCACCTTGAAGCTGTACGCCATCAATCCATTCCCAAACATTGCCGACTAGGTCGTATATGCCACTCGGCAGCAAGTTATGACTGGATGTCGTTGGCCCGGTGCTGGTAAGCGCTCTTCCCGATACTGTCGGATCGGGCGCATGAGCGACGCCCATACCATCTACGCCGCTGGCCGAGTTTCCTGTCGGGTAAATATCCAGGAGCTTGCACCAGCGTGCGATATTTGCCCACTCGCGGTTCTGTACGATATGCCAGCCGGTTCCTTTGGCGAAGCAAGCACTTTTGGCGGTCGCAAAGTCTACCGAGCACCACGGAACAACACTGCGCCGTGAACTCGGCACGTTTGAGGTTCCGACAGCCGTATTTGACGCATCACTTCTTGAAGCTGCATGTCTTCCGATCCAGAAGGCATCGCCAATGCCAACCGCGCCCAACCAGTTAGGGAACAGAAACATTTCGTCGGTTCCAGTTGCAAAGGCTTTATCGGTCGCTCTCGGTACATAGGAAACCATATATTCCAAGAGCTTTCCCGTAGGGGCGGTAGTAAATTTATAGAACATGCCATTATCTTCTTCGATAAAATCAACATTCGGCGCTAAACTTACTCCATTGCGCCACAGGCGGAGAGTGCCGGCTGTGTAGCGGCCTAACCCAGACCATCCAATACAAAAGCGCGTTCTATTCCCATCCGGCGGCAAAAAGAGCGGTTCAAAAACGGCATCGGCACCAATACTATATTGAGGGAAATTGTTTGCTTGAATGACTATCATTATTTCTCTACCTCCAATACCAGAATGTCGTCTTTCGTTTTACTTACAAGCCAGTAAGCGGATCCACTTTCAAATAAATGTTCCGGGTACTCTTTTTCCGGCACCTTTTGAAGCCCTTGTGGTGTAATGTAAATCGTATCACCAACCACAACGTCAAAGACTCCGCCGGTGATTTGATGTTCCTTGCCGTCTAGCTCAAAGACGAAGTCCGGCACACTTATATGGTCGCCGTCGATTGCCACATCAGCCACAAAAGCAATTCCGCAGTCTTTAGGAAAAAATCGTTTTGTCATAATACAATCACCGTCCCTGTAAATTGTCCCCATTCGTTATACTGGCATTGAATGGTTTTAAGTCCATCGCTCACAGTGTTAAGCCGTTTCTTCGAGTCATAGGTCATAGTGTAGGTTTTACCCTCTGATACGACCGTTTCCGGCTGTCCCGCTGCATTATAAGTGATTGAACATGCCTGCAGCGGATTCAGTGGAGAGTCGCTGATTGCCTTCAAGACTCCATCATCCAGCTTTTCGACCGTGATGGCTTTATTTTTAACTTTTCCCGTGCTTATCGCGCCATCAGCGATGGCACTTTCGCCGATTGGCCCACCAACACCGCCGACAGAATGGTCGTGCGCATTCAACACCTGCAGCGCCTGCTCTGGCCCCATGCCAAGATCCAGTGTTTCTGCCATATCAATACCCCCTTGCAATTATTAATGGTAATTTGCCTGCGATTAGATTGCCGCTAGCATCCAGCAACTCAATATCAAACCCGGTTTCTGTAATATTCGACACGCGCCAGGTCGCTTGTTTTCCGTTCAAATCTTGAGCGAATATCCCAAGCATCGGCGGCAGCGTGAAGTGACGGTGGAAAGTTACATGCGTCTTTTGCGCCGGCACATCTACATTAACGATTCGGTCTTCCAGATCAGGAACGTCGATACTGACCTTTACCGAGCGCACTACCGTGTTGGTTAACCCGTCCAGTGAAACCGGGTGGATGCGAATGGCCACAAAACGACCATAAAACTGTTTCTGTGTAGAGGTTACCCAGTCGCTCCAAACTTTACCGTCGAAGCTGACCCGATACTCTGTTTCTAAACGAACATTCTGTTTGTGGTCATATTGTACGTCGATGGTCGCAAATGTCTGAACGGCATATTTTGGGGTTACATAGTGAATAGGCGCTCCGAAGATATCAAAGAACTTTCCGTAATCCCGCAATGTTTCTACACTGCGCAGATGCCACTCACCCACGGGGTCAATATAATAACAGTCACTTTCTATGATATTTTCCCCGAGGTCAATCAGTGGCAAATAAATATACGCAGAATCCGTAAGATAAGGAGGAATCACAAAGATATCAAAAAACTTTTCGTAATCCCGCAGGACCTTTATTCCTTGCAGCGTGTAACCGTTTTCCACCCGATACATATTCTCTACGGCCCAAACATCCGGGGCGTCGGTACGTTCAAACAATACATTTCGTTTAGGCAACCCGACCACGTTCACCGTAGCTCTGGCGGCCGTCTTTGAAGCGTTTCCTTTATTGTCAACAGCACGCAACCAAAAGGTGAGCGTCCCTTCCTGCGGGGCGTCAAACGTGTATCTTGAACCTGAGAATATTCCCATTAAAACCCCAGAATCCCAAGAACTGCCGAAGCGTAATTCATAAGAGAAAAAGCTATTATTATTTGAATCCAAGAAGGTTCTGTCTAGAGAAGCAGTCAGCTTTTCGCCGTCTTGGGTGACAGTGAAGCTAACCGCCGGCACGCTTTGTTCGGCTCCTTGTATCGTGTACCTGTACGCGTCAACCTCGCTCAATTCTTGCATGCTCACGCCAAAAATATTGTAACTGGTAAACTTAATAAAAATGGTGCGGCCGATATCTTCGACACGGTACGGATAATGAAAGATAGCATTGTCCACGCGGACAAAATTGCTCCCTGCAGCATGACTTTTGATAGCTGACCCATACGCTCCACGGCGCAGCCCGTACAGATCATACTGCGCGACGCCCTTTAAAAGAGCCGTTTCGTAAGAGATAAACTCCCCGTCAACATAGCACAAAGTATTTTTCATATCCGCATCAGCCGCAGTACCGCTGAGCAGATCGGCGCGGCCCTGCAGCTTCACGCTCAGTTTGTTCTGATAATCTTTGGAGTACCCCTCCGGCAGTGCTGTAATCAACTTGCCGATTCGGGCTGGAGCTGTGATTCTCCCTATTTGCTTATAAGTGTCGCCGTCATAGCTTACCCAGACGCACGCGCCGCCCCAGAAATCACTCGTACCGCCGCAAGTGGCCACGCATAATTCCAGGCCATTTTGTACAGTTTCCGCCGGCGGTTCAAAGATAATCGGAGTCGCTACCTCGCCAGGACTGCAATTGTAGTTTATATGGGATCGTTCAGCGTCTTTGCAAGGATATTTCGTTATGCCATGGACGCCAGCCGGGCACTCTTCGGCCACAACTTGAAACCGGCCGTTGTCGATTTCTTCAATGCTAACAATTTGCACCGGCTCTTTAACCAAGCCGAGATTCTCTTCCGTAAGCGTGACGATGTCCATTGGCTCCAGGCGGTAATATTTCCAGCCTATTTTAAATTCGTACTGATTCCGTTTATAGAGCTTTCGCTGCAGAATTCCCTGGGCTGCCGTTTTGGCTGCCTGCTTATCGCAAAAAAAGTGCATCGAAATTGGTTCAGCCGGTCGCGGCCCGAACATGCCAATGTTGGCGGCATCCTTCACGTCGTCAGTTTCAATGTTGTAGCCATTGGCCCTGCTTAAAAACTCGAACGGCTGAATATTATAGGCATCGGCAGTTCTGCTTCGCTTACAGATGACAGGCATTTCGTCATCATCAGGAAGGAAGTCGTTATTATCCAAATCGTACCAGGGAGCGGGCGGCGGGTTGTATGTCACGCCATTTCCCGAAACCACTTCATCCCCATATGGTACGATTTTTAACTTTCCTTGGCTCCATACCGCCTCGCTGTTTGTGCATTGCAATATATCAGTGATATTTTCCCGGCATTCCTTTTGTTCAGTAAAAGCAGGGGAGATAAACAGGCCGTTTGCGATGCAATAGGAAGTGTATAACGTTAAATCGCCTATGCACGATACCGGGAAGTCAATACCGAACTGGTCGTTGACCAGCAGCTCGCGGATGACGTCTGTCGGCAAAGCGTCGATAATCCCGCGCCCGTATTGGCACAGCGCAAATACTTCAAAAGAAAGATTTGGGATATCCCCCGAAGAACCGAGGTCGATTACTCCGGCCACATACGTTGTGTCTTTGTATGTCAGCGCCTTATCCGGGTGCTTAGACTGCATGTATGGCCATATCTGGTTTTGATACATTTCCAGGCTTTTAGCCGCCAGCGTGGTAATTTCTTTCCCTGACCACACTTGGCCAATCTTTTGCACCATAGCTTCGCATAAGCCAATGATGATTGCCGTAGTATAGGTGTAGGTGGTTTCCGTCTGGGTAACTCCACCGCCACCTTTACCACCAGAGGACTGCGTCGTCGTGTGCGGAATGGCGGTAAAATCGTCATAATCCAAAAAATTGCCGGTGATTCGAGTCGTACCAAAAACAATGGGGATGACGGCCCCATAGGTACTTTGTTGGATACGCAGCGCGTTGATTCGCGATTCTTCATGCGATATCGTGCTGCCGCCACCGAAAAGACCTCCCAAGACTCATCACCCCCAAAAAGAATGTATTGCCCGTTGCCTGCCGGCCAACGGCTCCTTAGTGCCATCCGCCAGCACAACGCCCTGGCCAATATAAGAATGGATTACCATTGGCCATTTAATCACAATCGCACCATGACTAATACAGCGGCCCCATTGGTGCAAGACGATATCTCCCGGCAGCGGATCTCGCTGCACTTCGTTTGCATACTTCGATACCCAGCAGAGATACCGTTCCGCTCCACGGTGCAAGTGCCAATCCATCGGATAATATCCAATGTCCAAGTGAGGGATAAGCCCCGCACGTTCAAACACTTCTGCAATCAGCATGCCACAGTCTACACCAGCTCCTTTGACACGTCCCATATGGTGATAGGGCGTATTTAGCCAGGTGAGCGCTTCGGCCACAACTGCCGCACGCTGCGCTTGTTCTGTCATAAAATCACCGCCTAAAGCAACGTTTCCGGGGTTGGAACATAGGGATACCCTCGGAAATTATTAAGATTATTGAATCTGGTTAGGCAGGTGTACTTGGTTCGGTCGCATCCTGGGTATATCGTAAACGAATCTCCCTGCACTGGTGCATATGGCAGGGGATGAGACAAAACAATCCGCCCGTTACCATACTGTCGCACGCCTCGGGTGATGCAGGCGTTTTGCCCGTCTTTAAACAGGATTTCGCCCATATCAAAATACCCGGCCGGCTGCGAAAGTGTACAAGATACAATCGCTTTCGTACTGCCGCTCCCAATAGTTCCCACCGCTGCATAGTTAGCTTTTTGGATGCAGCAACGCGAATCATAAACCGTATGCAGGCAGCTCGGCATTACCAGGTTGCGCGGCTGCTTTACATTCAGCAGCTCCGTAAGAGCCTTTACCTTAATTTCCGCCCGAAGTCCGTCCACTTCCTCAATATCCATCCTGCCTAAAAAGTGCAGCAGCTTGTAATCTGCCGAAATAGCCGGCATATTATACTGCCACGGAACGGGAGAGAAAAGGACTTCCAGCGCCAGCATGGCATTGTCAAATGCTCCGCCGCACATAGCCTGCAATACACTGGCCCCGCTGGGCAGCTTGTCGTTTTGATTTGCATACATAACAATCGACAACTCATCCACTTCCAGGCCAATGCGCTGGCTGACATTGTTTCGGTCTATGGTAAAAGAGCGGAACACGTCATTGCCGACGGTTAGGTTTTCATCCAGTGACGTGTACCGCAGCACCGTATCATCAATTAGCATGATGGTGTATAGGTCTGCGACATAAATCTGGTCGCTGTTGTGCAATAAATTTATAAGCGCTTCCGATGCCTGTTTCATTCATATTCCCTGCCTTTTTACCGAAGCGAATTCCACAGTTTTAGCCGACCATAGAGATTTTACAAACTGGTTCAGTTCCATCATGGAGTTTTTAAACCGCACACGGTAGTAATAGTCGAAGGTGGCCACAATCTGAGCGCGGTCGGGCGGCGGAGCGGCAAACGTAATCAGCCCCCAGGTATTGAAATCGAACTCAGCAGCCGCGCCGGCGACCAGAATAGTTGGCTTAACTTTGATGCCAAAAACAGGTTCGATAAACCCGGCAAAATTGCGCACTAACTGAAATTCTTTTGTCACTCCATCGCCCAGGGCGATGACTTGGTTAACCGCCCGGCACTCTTCCGGGTCCCGGTATAGCCAGGTGTCAAAATCTCCCCGGCGGGCGAGGAAGAAGCCGATCAGTTGTTGCAGTTCTCCTTGCATTGTCCCGTCATCGCGCAAAAACTCATAACTGAGTTTAAAATGCCATTTCGGATATACCCACATGGCTGCGCTCTTTTCGCAGCCGGAAGCGCTGGTCTGAATAACGGTTTTAAATTCCGGATTTTTCTCCCTGTCCCATGTGAGGCCAGGAAGTTCCGGGAAGACGGCGTCGGACATCTTCTTACCTCCTTGGTCGGTTGAAATTCCGGTACTCTTTGTTTAATACATCCACCAGGTCGCGCCCGGCGTCTTGAAGTGCTTTTTTCATGCCTCGGCCGTCGATTGCACTGGCGTTGATACTGATATTCGGTGAAAACACCGCAGGGCCGCCAGCTCCAGCCAAAGACGCTTTCCCCGACAACAGCGCCCGGACATTATCCGCCATGCCGCCTTTTGCCGGCACAATCATTTCGTCTTTATGCACCTTGGCCACCGTGTCGCTAGGGAGCTGCCAAGAGCCTACGTCATAAGACGGCATCCCTACATAATACGGCGCTTGGTAGTAAGAATCCGGGTTGCGCCCCAGGTTAACTTCCTGTGGAGAACTCGAACCGCCGCCAGAACTCCTGGCGCTGGCAACCCCGGCGAGAATCGCCAGGCCAACCCAGCCATACCAGGGAATAGACGAAAGCGCCGTGCCGATAGATTCAAGCATTGTCATGTTCGCGCCCGTTGTGGCGGTTGCCGTTGCTGTGGCAGCAGCGCCGGCTGCCGACGTTGCTGCCACTTGTGCTTGTCCGCCAGCGGTAACAAGTGCGGTCTTTGCGGCTTCCCCTTGAGCCGTTGCCGCCAGCTCGGTTGCTTTCGCGCCAGCATCGATGGTTTGTTTCATGGTCAGGTATTGCTTGTCCAGTCCCAGCATCCGGGTAAGGGATGCGCTGAACCGCTCAACCATCGGCTTGGTAATGCTATTGACAACGGAATTCAAAATAGCATTGCCCATATCGCGGAATGCCTGTTTCAGTTTCGTGGTTCCCTTGATTACCCCTGTGATAGCGCTGCTGAAAGCGTCCTGCATGTCCTTGATAAAATCAAGCTGGTAGCGATGATCCTCCTGGAATCGCTGATAACTGAGCTGCGACATCTTGCGGTTATGTCCAAGTTCCAGCTCTTGCTTTTTCTGCAGGTATTGGGCGTATTCCTTAGTGCCCTCCTTGGCGTTTTGGTATTCAAAAGCCAGGCGTTTTTGGTCTTCTTCATATTCGGCTTGCGTCAGCCGTTGTAGTTGGTTGATTTTTTCCTGTTCGGAAATAAGCCCGAGTTCGCGCTGTTCCTCAACGCGCTGCCGTTCATCCTCGATTGAAGATTTGGCCTTGTCGGAGGCCATGGCGGATATAATATTGGCCACTTCCCGCTGATACTCGACCAGGCGTTTTTCCTCTTCTAAAACGCTCTTTAAAGCGTCTTTATAACGGAGTGTACCTTTAACCTCAGCTTCAATCTTGTCATGCTGCGCTTGCTTTTCCTGCTCGTTCAGCCCAAGAATCTCCATCCGGGCTTGTACTTCAAACTCCGTTTCAGCCGCCAGGGAAGCCTTGCGAATAGCCGCTTTTTTTGCCAAATAGTCCTTCTCGGTAGTTTCTTCCTTGATTTTGGAAATCTCTAAATCCGCTTCCTGCATCTTGAGAGATTCCTGTAGGACATTGGCTTCCATGCGATACAGAGCAATTTTATATTCAACCAGTTCTTTGGCGCTTTTTTCAACACCACCCACATACTTTTTATAGAGGGCCAGCTTTTCCGCTGCCGTGTACTCAGCTCGCTGGACGTCCTGTTCGTATTGCTCCTTGGCCTTTGCAAATGCGGACTCGGTCTTCCCATCAGCTCCACCGGCCTTGTCGCCGCCAGCTCCATCCGCGCCGCTTTCGTCCGCGCCGTCTCCCGATCCGCCCGAGGGAGTTTCAACACCAGGGCGAGAAGTGAGCTTATTCCAAGCCGAGCTTACGGATTGTTTAATTCCCTCGACAAACGAACCGCCAACAGCCACGCCGGCAGACCTGACTCCGCTCGCTAGGTTTCCTAAAGCGATTTTGACGCCGTCCCAGCCAGCCATAAGGTTTTGAAACCCTTCCGCGCCGGATTTTGCCGCGCCGGCCGGGTCACTAAGCGCCTGGCCGATGGCTCTTACAATCTGCATGATAGAACTGCCGATTTGCGACAACGCGCTGGTGAATTGATGCCAGGCGGAAAGAATGTTATTCAGCGCTTCGGCGGTTGTTTGTTGAATCCCGCCAAAGTTATTAGTCCAGGCCGTGTATAGGATAGCAATGGCAATCCCGACCGCTTCCAACGCGCCGATAACCCATCCGACCGGCCCCATGCCTACCAGCCAGGCAACATGGGTTTTGTATAGTGTCGCAATAAACCCACCCAGCGCAGTAACCCCGCTGCCGATGAGGCCCCAAAGTTTGCTTAGCCAGCCGGCAATAGAAGCAAACGGTCCACCGAGGGTCATTAATATTTTTGACAATGCCGCCCAGCCGCCCCAAAGAGTTGCCAAAGCGCCAGTTACACTAATAACAACAACCCCCGTATTTCTAATAACGGGATCTATTTTATTAAAGGCGTCAAGCAAGTTCAAAACTGCATTAGAAAGAACAGTGACTATCGGCAAAAATTGAGAACCAACCGATACCTTAAAAAGGTCTAGCGTTGCATTCATTGTTTTCACAGCCTTATCAGCTTCAATAAACGCCTTTGCTGTATCAACATTCCCTAGGTCAACGCCGGCCTTTTTAGCTTCCTCCGCAAGTTTATCCAGACCGGCAGCGCCTAAATTTAGGAATTTTGCCAGGTCTTTAGCGCTGCGGCCAAGAAGATCCTGCGCCATGGCGTTGCGTTCAATTTGGCTCGGAAGTTGTTTATACCGGGTCATGATGTTGCGCATAATCTGGTCGGTGCTGAGCAGCTTGCCTTCGGCGGTGGTAATGGACACGCCCCATTCCTCGAACTTGGTTTTTCCTTCGCCAAGATGCCCTTTAGCGTTCATTACATTGCGCGACAAGACCATGATAGCCATGTTGAAAGAATCCATATCTACAGCCATGCGCTTGGTTGCATAGGCGAATTCTCCGGCCGCCTGCGTCGACATTCCCGTGGTGCGGGTCATATCGACAATAGCCCGCTGGAACTTCATGGCCTCGCCGATGGCCGAACCGAGATAGGTTGTCATGGCAATGCCGGCAGCCCCCACAGTGGCTTTGATTTGCTCAAATTTACTTCCCAGACCGCCGACGGCATTTTGTAATTGACCGAGAAGAGAGGCGGACTTTTGGCTTTCTCCTTGCAGGTTTTTAAGCCCCGCGCCGCCTTTGTCGGCGCCTTCTTTTATTTTGTCGCCCAGCGATTGCGCTGTGGAGCCGGTAATGCTAATGGAATTTGAAATATTATCCATCCCCTGCTGGAACATGCCGACAATCTTCTGCATGCCCGGAGCCAGATCCGCTGCGTCCGCTATGACCCTGACTTGAATTTCTTCCTGTTGGCCAGCCATTAACCCACCACCCCTCCGGCCGCCATAAAGTCGCGTATCAAATTGTTTAACGCATCCGGCGATTCGTCAGCTTGTTCCGAACCATACGCCGAATTGTTCTCTTCTGGTTCCTGTGGTGCTTCGTAGTCTACAATCCACGCCAGCAGACGATGTACCGGCGGATTTCTCCGCCAGTACCGCTTCATCTGGGTGTACCGCCGGAACGTCATGTTGTGACGGATATAATCCCAAGTCCAGCCTGTAGCTGTAGCAATTTCAGAATAGATGTCCCCCCAGGGGATTTCCGCTAAGCTACAGGCTCCGTTTCCCCCTGACCACCGTCAGCAGCACTCACTTGTTCAAACCCGGAAAGCCCCATGATGACCTGCACGAAATAACCGGCATTACGGGTGTCGAGCATGTCTTTGATGTCATCCAGTTTCAAATCCGGGTAGTTTCTGGACATAGCTGCGTGAATGACAGTGGCAATATCTTGCATAATTTGCGGAGTGAGTGCCCCTTTGTTCTTCTTGTCGTTCAAGCGCTCAATAGCCTTCATATGCTTTTCCAACTGAGCAAAGGAGAGGCCGGGCACGATGTATTCTTTCCCGCGCACCTTAATAGGAGCGCCTTCATACAATTCTTGCTGTTCCATGGTCTATATCCTCCTCATAGAGTTATTCATTGGCGCTTAACAGTCCCAGCACACCGCCGGCATCGACCGATGCCTCGAAGTCAAATTCAGGAATCGAAAAATCTTCCAGCTTGGTGCTGATTAAATTGAGCTTGGACGATACGCAGCAGTTTAATATCAAAGTAATCTGCTTGCCGCTAAAGCGCCCGTTAAAGATAGCCTTAAAGCTTGGCGCAGCCCCCATGGGCTGGTTGTTAATCGTGATGCTGCTGCCATTAGTGGCGTCCGTGTACAGGTAGCAAATATATACAGCCTTGCCGGTATCGCCGGCAGCGAACGTGTACACGCCGGCAGCCACGCTATATTGCCCGGTGGACGGAGCCGACCCGACGCACGTATATGGTTTGCCGGTTAATGCGTCAATGACACCAAGGTCTTGGGAAAACGTCGCGCTATTGGCTACGGTGATACCTCCGGCCGCAATCGTTCCCGGTTCGTTCAGCGCTGCCAGTGTCATGCCAGGCTTTACGGTTTCATTGAAAAAGATACTGTTATAGGTGGCCACTTTGATTTTGGCAAATTTGGCCTTGCCGGTGACTTTCATTTGCCCCTGGGCGACCGCCTCGGCAAAACGCATTTGCCCGAATAAAGATTTATTGGAAGCGGCAAAATCGATGCCCGCCTCCTGCATAGTTCCGAATTGTTGGGGCGTAGGGTTTGCGCCGGGCGGAACAGCGAACATAAAGCCCGCTCCAAAATTGTATTGACCCATTTTAATTTCCTCCTTCCATGGTTTCGTCTTCCTCCGGTGTTGTACCGCCGCTGTTTAGCGCAGCTTTTAGCGCATCCTTTGCGTGGTAAAGGTGAGCATACACCTGTTCATCGCGGGAGGCAGGGGAGTTTTGGACGTGGTTTTGAAACCACTCATCCACAATCCGATCCGTGTCACTTGTCTTTTCACTCATCGTCATTCACCACCAAAATTTTTATGGGGATAATAGCAATGGACTGCGAGCCAAGCAGGCCCTCATCCGTTTCTACCTTCCCGTCAATACCGCAGTCAAACACCAGGCCGCCTAAATTTTGATACCCGGTTAAATCCGCTTTTAAAGCTGTTTCAATGGCATCTAAAAGGCGGTTTAATTGTGTGGCTGGCGGCGCTTTCGGATTGGTGCTGTGGCAATACAGGTACAGGGATACATAAAAAGTCCACTTGGTAGGCCCGCCGGGCATCGGCGCGGCTACCTGGTCGCCTTGCGCCTGGAATAGGGCCGGCTGCTGCGTGGGCGTCACGTCATTCCAATGCTGCAGAGTCCTGCTCTTGGTTTTCAAGCCAGGAATAGCGGATACCTTGGCAAACAACGCGTTATAAATCGCTTCACGGTCCATCAACCACGCACCCCCTCGGTCACTGCCTGTCGGATATCCTGCATGATTTCATCCTGCATTTCCCGCATGGCCGAACGCAGGAAAGAATGTTCCGGGTATTCGACCTTACGGGTATGCGCCCGCACTTTGATGGTCGGCTCCTGGGTTTTTAATTTGCGTTTGGTAGCCGCCAAATTGGCTTCTCCGGCTCGCGGTCCCTGGGTAAAGTACACCGTTTTTACTTTCGCCCGGCGAAGATGCTCCCGGACGTTTACTGTGCCGCTGAATCCGTATTCATGGTAGGCCGCGTATTTCATGTTTGTGCCGACCATGCCGGTAACGCCGGTGGCGGATACAGTCACTTCATTGGTGATGCTGCGCCGCAGCGTGCCTGTTTGAACTTTGAGAACCTGGCCGCTGAGTTTATCCGTTACAATCTTGGCCTGCAGCTTGGCCATGACTCGGTTCATTGTTTTTTCCAATGACTGCAGTACCTTGGGATGAACATTTTCAAGACGTGCGACCAATGCGTCCGTGCCGATAATCGTCCCCTGGATCATGGCGTCACCCGCCTGTACCGGTTCACTACCGAACGGCAAAAATCAGACATATCTTTTTGCGAATAACTGACCGTCATTCCGCCAAGATTTTTGGATACCTCGCCGATACGATCTCGACCTTTAAAGCGGGCGGCCACCATTTCCAGGCAGGCTTCCTCCACATCGGCCGGAACGTTGGCATAGGATGCGGCGAAAGAGTATTCCTGATTCATGCTTTCGCGCCTCATTTCTCCGAGGAGAAAGGCGCTGGCGGCGGCAATGAGCCGCGCCAGCAATTCGTCATCATCCAAGACGTCAGGAGAAATAGACAGGTATTCTTTCGCCTTTAGCAAGGTTGTAAGGTCCTGCATGACGCATCACCTCACGCTTTGCCTTTAGCATCGTCACCGCCTGCATTGGCAGGTTCTTTATCCTTCGTTCCTTTGCCTTTGTCGTCGGTTCCGTCAGGCTCTTTACCTGCAGGCGCATTGCCGACAGTCAAACCATGATCCAAGAGTTCTTTGCCGACGTTGTCCGGCACTTCGACAAGCCCGGATTCTACCGTGTATTCCTTGCCGCCGGCGCTAACCGACGGCATATTCTCTGGCGCTTTTAACCACATACGAAATTCCTCCTTTATGTCGCGATTACGCGTCTGCGATATTGCTAATCATGCCGAAGCAGAACGGGGCGTAGCAGGCGAGCACCTGGCGGCTGTATACGCCGTATTCATATGCCCGCGTGCGGCGCGGCCATTCCGTCTGGTAATAATCCTGCAGATACCGCACTTCCAGAATGTTGTTGATGTTAGCCATAGGATACGGTACGGATTTTTTGCGGAAGACCGTCGTTCCGGGCGGTACATTCGGATGCAATCGGATGGCCACAAGCTGCCCGCCGCCCATGGCGTACTTATTGAGATAGCTGCCAATGACAACGCCAGCAGTTAAAGAGAAGTCGCCAGACGCTGCAGCCTGGGCATCCACATTGAAGCGGAAGAGAGGAGAGCCGCCGCCGGCAATGATTTTTTTCGTGATATTTCCGATCTCGCGGGCGCTGCACAGAATTTCATCCGGCGATACCCGGAAGTTATCCCAGAAGTAGCGGAAGGCTTCGTCGAATTCCGCGATGCCTGCGCTGCCGTCAGCCGTAAGTCCAGTGCCAATGCCAGGAGTGCCGGAAGGCATAATTTTCATGTAAGCGCCGCTGCCAGGCGTAGCAATCTGAGTCATAAGCCCGTCAAACACCAGGCCATTCTTGGAATTATCACCAGTCAGCGCCGATGCCAGTTGAGTACCTGCCGCCACATCCTTAATCACTACGCTGTTAAGGGATGTAATGGCTCCGAGTTTTTCCGCGCCAGCCGCGCCCCAATACCAGGCGTAACCGACCGCACCGGCTACAGGCGTTACGCTGGCCGTAATGCTGTTTGTGGTTCCGGCTCCGGTGGTGACGGTGGCCGCTGCCGACTTGGCCGCCGATCCGCCGCCGAAGGCATCCTGCGTGCCGTCCGCATTCGTGCGGGTAATGACGCCAGGAACGCCGCTGGCCACAGAACTGGACATATAGCCTTCAAAGGTGAGTGCTACGGCAATGACGCTTACTGCCGTGGCGGCCGCTAAAGAGCCGCCCGTTGTTACGGTGGCCAACGTTGGAGTCGGTGTCGTTCCTAAAGCCAGCGAAGAGTTACCGCCGATAATCAAGGCTTCTTCGCCAATCATCGTGGCCTGGAGCAGGTTCAGTACAGCCATGGCTTTTACGTCATCGAAGTTTTCTGCGCCAAGCTGCGCTTCATCGGTCACTGCGTTTTCAAGGCCGATGGTGGCATATTTGGCCAGCTTGTCTTCTGTGCGCGTCTGCATAACCGCATTGCGATGCCCCTCCGCTACGCCCAGGGAGAGTCGTCCGACATTGACGCCGGTTACCGCTTTCCAGTGCGTGGAGTCGCCGCCTTTACCGGCCACGCGTGGTATTTCATTGCGCAGCGGCGTAAGCACCGGATACAAGAGCTTGGCTGCCGGCTGCAGGTCGTAATATTGCAGGCCGCTTTGCTGGGTAATGCCTGTGGTGTCCGCTTTGGCGATAGGCGTTTGCTGGGCCGTTTTCACCATGTCGATGGTTTGCTGCGTTACGTTGGTTTTCATGTGATTTTCCTCCTTTTATACCCGGCCAATAGGGCCGTCTTGATGGATTTTTCTGATTGCAGCCAATGGGTCGGTGTTGTCAGGTTGCGTTTCCACCTTGGCCATGGGCGAGTCAGCTTCTTTATCAACCGCTTTTAAAATGACTTTAGCCGCAGCCGGCTGGCCTTCGATTTTTTCCAGACGTTTCATAATCTCAGATACAGCCGCCGAGAAATCCGCTTTTTTTATATCCTGACCGACGGCTATTTCCGTCTTTACAACTTGTGGGGCAGGCGGAGCGGCCATCTTCTTTATGTCAGCTGCAGCCTGCGCCATATTTTCGGCAGCCGCTTTAAACGCCTTGAGCAGTTCGCCCATTGGTTCGCTTTTTTGAGTGTCGTCGGGCTTAGGCTTATCGTCGGGCTTATCGTCTTTTTTGTCCGGCGTTTTACTGCCGCAGTTCGCGCCAAGCTCCACGGCAAGATCATGCAATTGTTGAATACGGGCCATATCATCCTTGGAGTTTCTAGACCCGGCTTTTGCAATATCGTCGGCAGCGGCCATTTTTGCTGTCAATTCCGCCGTTTCTTCTTGGGTCATTTCCACCAAGATGCCAGCCAGGCTGTCAATAGCGTCTTTAATGCGGCTGCCAATCTGACTGCCGTCGTTTTCGTACATAGCCTCTGCGTCGACAGCTTGACGCAGGCTGTTGAGTCTGGCTAAAAAATCAGCCAGGGAGGATACTTCGTACATTCCTTTTTGCAGCGGCTCCGAAGCGTCCATCTTCCAAAGCTCAATTGTGGCCTCGGGATTGCATGGACGGTCTACCAACGATATTTCCGTCAATCGCATTTTTACAATGGATTTATCAACCTTTTTGATGGTAGAGCCGCCAATGCTAAAGCCTTTGTATACTTCTTCCTTGACTTTTTTCCAAGCCGAGTCATCCACTACTTTGATGCCTACATACAGGCCCTTGCTGTCAACCGTGGCCATTTTGCATACGCCTACTGCGCTGGGTTGGTGCATTTCGCGCACATTGGCGAACTTCATGTACTCATCCAGTGCGTTTTTCACGGCATCAATTTTGATAATCTCACCTTGGTTGTCCAGTGCCTCGGTGGTCGCATAACCGTAGACCATGCGTTCGTCGTCGTCTACTTTTGCGATGGGAACAAAAATCTTTGCTTTTCCGTTTTTCACAGCATTCACCATCCTTTAAATTGCCCTTTAGAGCGTTTGTTTTTATCTGTACGTCTATTTATACCCGTGCCACCTTTAAAACGCGAATTGAAGAACGTTAAAGGGGTTTTGAAGGATTTTTAAAACTAGGTATTACCGTCTTCCTCCATATCCACCACCGGAACGACCACGCAGGTGCACCTTGGATGGTATGGCGGACCGTCATCCCCGGATGGGAACGGCTCATCAATGGGAATAACTCCGGCAGCCGCGTTCACGTCGCATTCATCTTCGTAATCGTGGGTATCTGCCAGAATGGACTGTTTTCCCTGTACTACCCCCGAGCGTTTCCAGCCTGTCAAATTGCCTTGCGTGTGAGCAGTGGCAACCTCCGTCCGGGCGATGTTATCCGCTCGGTCATAGCTGAACCCGGTATTCTCGGCAAGATGATCCGCCAGCGCTTGCGGCGACCAGCCTTCTTCCACCGCCTGGGTGATATTGCTCCTGAGATATCCGCGCGTTGATTCCGTGATGGCCCATTGTGCGTTCGGATTGTCGATAAGCTCTCCATCTACCCAAGCGCGGCCGACCATTTCCGCTGCCCGACGCCGGGCGTATTCTACGGCATCCTTATTGACCAGCTCCGTTATTTTTTCATTCTTCACCCGCACTTGCGCCAACGCTTTTGCGCCGGATGCTTTTGCAATCTCCTCTAAAATCGGCTGCACATCGTCATAAAGGATATCCCAGCCGGAAAAGTCCAGCTCCTTGAGGATGCGTTCAACAATGGTTTTGGTGTCGTCCGCTTTGACAATTGCCGCCTGGTAACGTTCGGAAACTTGCTGGGCCATATCTTTTGAAACCTTTTTAAAGAACTTTTGAATGACGGTTGCCAGTTTTTTCTGCGCCGGGAGCAGCGACGATGACTGCGTCATAACAAGCTGCTTTGGGTCGGCCTTGCGCGGCGGATCTCGTTTAGCCAACATGGCTCCCAGGCGTTTGGCCAGCTTTGCCGTTTCATCATCTGGCGGTTCTTCGCCAGGCACAGCCTGGCTCATCGACGAAAACAAAGACGCGGCTTGCATGGATCGAAGCGATTCTTTTTGCTCTTCGGTCATTGGTTCCCAGCCGATCTGCTCGCGAACTTCGTCCGGCGTTAAAGCCATCATGCCGACATAGATTTGATTTACCTGGGCTTGTTTCAGAGGGTCGTTGACCTCTTCTTCCGACCAGGCAAATTCAATCTCCGTCAAGCCCATATAGTCCTGGATGATTAAATCCATAAGCTCCTTGACGTAATTTCTAAGCGGCGTCAGTCCCTCGGCCTTACCGGCTTCCTGGGTCGTTTCCGCCGTTGCCCGATTCGTCTCCTTAACCAGGGCGGTAGGAGGGAGGTTGAAGCAATAGGCGATGATCCGCGCCAGCCATTCGTCATATTCGTCTTTCAGCGGATTGTCCTTCGGGAAAACCGGATTGGTTCCGTTGGGGATGAAGCGGGCGCGGCGGCGTATATTGGTATTTGCCGAAAACAGCGAGTCCCAATACGCCTGGAACTCAATGACCTGCTGTACGCCCCAGCTTTCCGGGCACGAAATAAAAGCGTCAGGGACGTTGCCCTCGGTGTAGTACCCAAGCTGGTAGCACTGCCGGCGCAGTGCGATGTTAACTGTCATAATGATCTGCTCGACATTCCCAAAGCCGTATACTTTGTGGGTGCGAACGTTGCGCGGCATATATAGCAGTTCTTCTGTGGTTAAAGGTATGGCCGGCAATCCATAAAGCACTTGCTGGTAAGCCGGAAGGGGCGGAGCTGGCTTGCGGCCGGTCTGGTCGATAATCGGTTTAATAGTGGCTCCGTCCACCAAGTCCAGGCTGTAAATGCCGCCGCCTCTGTTTTTATGCAGATAAATGGACGGCGCGTCAATAACCAGCATGTCTTCCAGGAGCGCCCGCAGCCATCGCCGAAACGGAAGGTTCCTGTCCGGGCGGCGAAACAGTTCCGTCACGAGGTCAATATCAGCCTGGCGGCTTTTGTCTTTTCTGTTTTTGGGAACAATCGTCCAGTCCAGGCTTTCCATTTGGTCCTTGCGTGTCTCAATGGCCAGACGCAGCAAGTCGTAATTATCAGCCAGCGCCCGAAGCTGCGCGAAGCTCACCGGTTCATCAGGGCGCGGCGCGTTTCGCAAGTTATACCCCCACGGGTATTGCCACTGCAGCGGCTGAGTCCCTGCCGGCTCGGTTGTTGCTTGCGGTTCTCCAGGGGACCATGGTGGCTGCCCGGACTGCGTTTGCTGGCGGCCTTGAAAACCAGCTTTAAAACCTTGGAAACCGGCTACGATTTTCGAGAATATTTCTGCCATGTCCATCCTCCCTTCAACGAGTTCTTGCTTTGGCCTGCTCGGCCAGAGCCTTGTAATAATCCAGCAGGCCGAATCGTCCACTATCCAGCATGGCTTTTGCCCCGGAAGCCGTATCGGTCTGGTCGTCATGTTTAACGAACGGGAACAACTCCACTTCATCTAGAAATTCCTTGTTCCATGCTCCACGCACCAATTTTACGTTTCCTGCTTCCGCAGCAGCGGAAAGCGGCAGCGCTCGCTGAATTTTGTCCACCACTTTTTTGTCAGGGTAAACACTATAGCCTTTTAATACTTGCCGCTGGTAGTGGTCGATGGTGTTTTTGCCGCCGGAGCCAGGCTCCTGCTCAATGTAGACAGAAACTCCAATACCATCCAAGTCGGCGGTTTGTTTGACCAGGTCCTCTACGCCCTTGGGAGAAGCGCGGGCGCGGCGCACGTCGATGATGTAATAAATGCCGTCCAGCTCCGCCATGCGGCAGCCGGATGTAAAATCCGGGTCGCTGTTTTTGGCGCTTTTTTCCGTCGCGGCCAGATCCCAGTAGCGAACCGACCGGGCTTTACGCGGCCAATCTGGTACAATCTCAAACCATTCTCGCCGGAACATTTTATCTTCATTTTTCGGTCGCGGCCGTTGCTGATACAATGCTGACCAGTCGCGGCTTCCGACCGCTTTTTTCTTTTTCTCCATCCATTCTTGGCCAAAACGTTCCGGCCAGAGTGGTTCGCCGACCGCGCGGCCGAGCGGATCGTCTTCCTCCGCCTCGCAGGGCAGATTAATTACAGTCCATTCTTCGCCGTCTTCTTCGGCTTGTTTTAGGACACGGCCAACCAGATCGTCATCGTGCCAGCGGGTCATGATAATAATGATGCGGCCGCCAGGATGCAGACGGGTAAGCAGTGTGCCTGTCCATTCGTCCCAAATATGCTCCCGGACAGTGTCCGAATCAGCTTCCTGCCGGTTTTTCACGACGTCATCCACAATTAGAAGGTCAGCGCCTTCACCCGTGATAGAGCCGCCGATACCGACCGAAATCATGCCGCCCGCATAACCGTTTATTAACCAGTTTGTTTTTGTATTTTGCGTCGGGTCAAGTTTCAGACCGAATATTTCACTGCCGAATTCAGACACCTTACGCCGGTTTGAATTCCCGAATTTTTGCGCAAAGCTGGCTCCGTAGCTTACTTCAATGACCCGCCTGTCGGGATTCTTGCCAATAAACCAGCTCGGCAGCGTTTCTGTTACCGTCTGGCTCTTGGAGTGCCGGGGCGGCAGGCAAATAATCAGCCGTTCAATTTCGCCGCGTTCCACGGCTTCAATATGTTGGCAAACATACTCCAGATGCTTGGCTGGCTTCCATTTGCCGCGATGCACATGCTCGACATAGGCCATGTAATTATTGCGCAGCCGTTCAATTTCCGGCGTTATCGCTATTGTGCCAGTGCCGGAGGCAATGCGCTCTAACATTGAACCTGCCATGTACATCACCTCGCTTACTGTTTTACCTCTTTTGCAGCTGCAGCTACCGCGACCGCAATTTTATCCAGTAGTTCCGGCTGCTTGGACAATTCCGCCTGCAGCCGACTCAATATTCGTTCCTCGGCGGCATCTACGCCGCGATTAAAGTCAAACTTGAGCTTTTCGCGCTGGACGGCGGATCTCTCCAAAAGCGCCAGCGCCTTTAATACCTCGGTCGACTTGGCGTTTTCCAGATCGTCCATATTGATTAGCCGTTCCAAGATAATCTGAACAGCCATTTGGTTGGCTGCCTCTGTCATTTCAAGAGCCGGGCCGTCCTTTGCCTCCGCGACAATGGTCTTGGCCTGTTCTCTTGCAATGCGCAGGCGCTCCAACTTGGATAGGAAATTCTTTCCGTATTTGCCGATTGCACTTTTTGATATGCCATGTCCTTGCTTGGTGATCCAATCGGCAATATCCCGGTAGGTGTACCCTTCCGTAATCTTCTTGTGTACGGCTTCCCTCAGTTCTTGCGGTAAATCCTCGATTTTCGGGTGACTTCTTCTAGCCATTGACAGTCACGCCCGGATCGGCAGCGATGCTGCCTTCCAAAAGGTCTTTGCCTTTGACGGTGAGTTTGGCCAGACAGCGGGTCCCGAGCTCTTCCACCGACACAGTATCCAGTTCGATATATCCTTTTTCCGCCAGGTAGGCCAGGTGTACTTTAACCTGTGCCGGCGAGCAGATATACTGGGCATCGGTTAAGATTTCCGCGATAAGATGGTCACTGGAAGGGTAAGGGTAGTTAATGTCGAGCATTTTTAAGATGTAGCCGCGAATTTCCCGCGACAACTGCTTTTCTAACTTATTCATGTTTTTTCGCCCCCTGCGGCAAGCAGCTTGCTCACATTCTTGTTAATTTCAGTGATATCTGTCGCCACCTTATCAAATTTGAATTCAAGGTTGGAAATGGCACGGAGGAAATCATCCCTCATGACATATTCCTGCGGCATTCGTGCCTTAAAAGCGGAAAAGTCCTCTTTTACCTTCTCAATGGCCTTGTCGTGGCTGTCTTGCTTTTCTTTGATTCCATCTTTGATGTCTTTCAAAAAGTACCCAATGACGCCAGCGAAACCCGAAAGGAAAAAGAGGATAATGGTAATAGCTATATTCCATGCTGTATTCGTATCAATCATGTCAGACCTCCCTAGAATGCAACGGTAATCCCGGCTTCCACTCGTTCAAAGCGCATGTCTTTGCCGAGGTGTTCAAGGCCGTTATGCTGCACTCCGATATAAGGTCCTGCATAGCCAACTCCACCTTTCGGAAGAAGAAGCGGTATCTTTGGTAAATCAACTTTTCGCAAATGGCTGTACCCCAGGCTCCGGGTGGCAATGGTAAGCACATCCATACTTTTTTTGTACGCTTGGATATTGTACTGGTTGAGCTGGATGCGGTCGTTAGGGTCGGTTCCGGTAGTAAGAGACTGTTCATTGGATAACTCGCTTTTGATTGGCCCGTCCAAATTTGGTGCCGTTTTCGGTTTTGTCGGGTCCGTGATAATAGCGAAATCCGCTCCGGCGGCCTTGCGTTCTTTTTCTACAGTCGTTCGCAAATTCGCCCAGTTCGTTTCCACCGTATGATCCGGTTTTGTCGCAGCCGCAATCTTGTGCGCAGCTTCTTCCGCCTGGCCGTCAGTCAGGGGAATGCCAGCTTTATCTGCTGCCTCCTGGACTTTTTCCGGCTTTTTTGCGTTTTCTTGCGACAGCGTCACATCGGGCTGGATGGCCGGTCGATTGGATTCAGACCAGTACAAGCCGACTCCCAATCCAATCCCAAGCGATATCACCGCCGTAATAGCTAGTGCTTTCCATGGACAAGAGGGAGAGGGGATACTATTTTTTATCTGGTTGTATACATCCCGCGCCAGTTCTCTTTCGTTCATGTGCTGCACCTCCGTTCTTTTTCGGTTTATTTCGTGCATGCATTCGCCCGTAATAGCGGGTGAAGCATTTTAGCAATTGTTGTTTGCGCAGTCCTTTTTGGCCTACTCGCTGCCACTCCACAATATATAGGCGCTGCCGAGCTTTTTGTCTTGCCGATGGAATACGCCCGCAATCTCCAATGAACGGACAAGTCCACCCGCGCCGTTTGCAGCGATGCGCCGCGCCGCAAGGAGCTATGTAGTACCGGCCGGCGCGGTCATAGCCGCACCAGCCGGATTCCATGATTTCCTTGAGGTAGTCGCGTAGACTGTTAAACTGGTCTTCAATACCCTTTAAAAACCCGTTAAACGCCCCTTGCAAGTCAACTCCAACGCCAATAAGCGCTTTTTGTAAGTCAACTGAAACACCGCTATGCGTCTCTTGCAAGTCACTCACCCCTCGCCACGCTCTTCTCGCAGCAGCGCCAGCGCTTCTGCACGCTCGTTTTCAAAGCGGTTAAAAAGACCAGGGCGAAGAGAAGGGGAGCCGCTTGTCCAGCTCGGATCAGTGAGGTTCACTTCGTAGATATTGGCAATGAGGTCGGCGTCGTCAATTTCATTTAATGACTTTTCGGCCATGTCGGCTGCATTTTGAAACAGCTCCGGCATCCAGTGAGCCGAATATTGAACCGCACGGGACCATAATACCTGCTTGAGGGCTTCGCTTCGACTTTCAATTTCAAAGCCGAACTGCTCGCGCAGGAGCTGTGCGGCGTTGTCGTAATACACCGCTTTCACATAATCGTGCTGGAGTTGACCAAACCCTACAGGATCGGTTTCACCAATATCCTTCCAGCAGGCGGAGAAGGTAAGTTCTCCCGGCTGACCGGACGATGCCAGCACCCTGCCATAATTGGCCCATGGTTCCGGCTGCTCCTGGAGCCAATCAACAAACGCCTGCGGAACGCCGCAATTTGTTGCAAATTGATATACTCCATACGATACGCCGCCGGCATCGCCGGATGAGCAGGAAACAGAGGCGGGGTCACCGCAGGATTCGTATTTTGCGCTTAATTCTCCAAGTTCTCGCATTTTATTCACTCCTTTTCTCATAAGGCATTGTTCCGTTTTGGGAATTTTTCACGGAATCGGTAATGTATTTCACGGCAGCCAGAACGCCAGCGCCGCATAAAGCCGTCATTCCCTGCAGCAGCACCGGAAGGTCGCAGTCCCCTTTTTTAAAGCTGTTATAAAGCCAGCCTCCCAGGAACAAAACACAGATCACCATAAACATGGTGGATACGATTTCGAGCATATTGCTTTTTGCGAAATCAAAGCCGCGCCGCAATGCGCTTGCAATAGCCGCAACGCCGGCCGCCGCCAGCACTTTTATGCACAGCAGCGGCCAGCATAGGGCGTTTACAATGCGCATCATCGTTTGAAGAGCACAAGCAGGAGTATGATTGCTTGCGGCAGCAGCAGCGTCAAGTAAACCGCCAAGGAAATGCCGTATTTAGCCCGGAAGGTTTCTTCTGCAGCGTCGGCTGCTTCATGGATTTCTGCTGCAGCTTCATCGGCCGCCTGTTGCGCATTTTTTCGCAATTCCTCCAGCTTAGTTTGGGCGACGGAGAGTTTCGCTGCGTATTCCTGCTGCAGGTTCGCCACTTCGTTTTCGGCCTGGGCGATGAGGTCTTTTTCCTGTTCAGCCATATCTATCATCCTTTCGTGTAAAATAAAAATTCCAGTGCGGATTTGGTCCACACTGGAATTGTACAATGGTTCTGTATAAAGTTTACATTCATAGCAGTTTTGTATTTTTCTTGCGATACGCCGTTTTGAAAGCCACTTTCTAGGAAACTTTAGTATCGGATTCTCCGAACAGGGAAATGGAGTTTTCCTCGAATTTCGCCTTGGCCACAATCTGCCTGACCCATACTTCCGAGATGCTGTATTTCATGGCCAGTTCGCTGTAATTGTATCCGCTAAACTCCTTCAAGATGAGCCTGTCACGCGCGGCCGCTACAATGCTTTCAAACTTCGGTACATAAATACTTAGGCCGCCAATGACGTAGCATAAGTCGACGAATCGCTCAAGACCGATAATATCAACCGCCTGCATGAGCGCCGGCGACAGCTCGCGCAAGTCTTCAAGGCCGACGTTTTCGCGCAGTCTGTTTTTTACTTCTTCGTCAATCAAAAAATTCACCACCTTTTATTTTACTGTGGTTTGTATCCCCTGGCAAGCATAGCTTTGAGCGCTTCAAAGATTTTGTTCGCTTCCGCCCTTGTTTGCGGCCACGGTTTTTTAATAATTCTGCGGCAAAATCCTTGCTGCCGCTCCGTTTCTGTGAAACCAACCTGTTCAAAATGATGCCGGATCATATGAAGCTGGGCCGGGTAAGGTTTCCCGTCCGCATCGCGGCTCTTCGCGTGGCACGGCTGTTTGAAGCCTTTACCCGCCGTACTTTTAAACCCCAGGCGTTCAAATTGTTCCATCACCCGTTCAAAGCCATCCAGGCGCAGGTGCTTGGCAGAATCAACTCCGCCGTAGAGCTGCAGCACACTGCGATAATCGTCTTCTGTTAATCCAAGTTCCTTTTTGGCAAGATGTACAAGAGCAAGCTGCTTGTTCGTCAGTCCGAAATCCCGTTTATTTACTGTCCGCATGCTATATACCTCCGCAGTGGTCTTCCAGGCCAGATTACGATAGTCCGGCCGCGATTATAGTCCAGGTAAGCCGCCCAGCCGCAGCGCACGCAAAGATAAACCTGGTGGCGGTATTGGCGGCTGTAGCCGCGAATCATTTCTTTGCCGCAGCGCTTGCATATCATTTGAGCTTTTCGTAATCCGGCTCCAGCCAGAATACGTCCTCAACTTTTTTCCTGGCTCCCACAGCGGCAATTACTTCATCGGGGTAGGCACGCAGCGCATCTTTGTTTACATCTTCTTTGATGCTGACACAATCCAGCATATCCTTGGCTTTAAGGACGGCGATAATGGCCTGTACCTTCGCTTGGTCTTTAGGGATAACCACTTTTGTGCTTTGGCGGAATCCGAGCTGACCGAAGTTCATTTTTTTGGTCTTGCCGATAATTTCACAGCGGCGGTTTTCTACAAAGTCCTTTATTTCGCGGGCCAAAAGCTCTTTGCGGTCTTTGAGTGGTTTGGCTTCTATTTCAGCTTCCAGTTTGGCGTCTGAAATCTTCTGGTTCATGGTTCCTTCGATGTTTAGTAAATCAAGCTCTAGTTCGCCGATTTCCTTCATGTGGAGGTCTACTTCCTCCCAGGATTTCAATGTTGGTTCTGTGAATCGTTTTCTAGTCATAATATATTCCTCGCTTTCTTAATTTACTTGCCGGTTGGTAAGCCTTGCCTCTGACAGGTTGGCGGCTATGTTGGCCATCATGCCTTCAAACAGGAGTATTCCTGTCTGTATCGACACGCCGCACCGGTTCATTTGATGAATCTGTTCTATGATAAGCAGTTCAATAACTTTAAGGACATCCTGGCCGCTCCCGTTGGTTTCGATGATAGTGGCATCAGCGTACACAATCGGCTTTTTTACATCCATGTTTTTAGCCACCTCCGCAACCGTTCCCAACGGCTCGCAGGAATGGCGATGCTGGGAATCCATAGGTTTGTAATTTCGCAGGTGTTCCGTTTCGGTATCCGAATCATGCCGGCCGCCTCCTTACGCATTATGCTGCATCAAAAATTCCGATGCCGACGCGAGAATGTCCAAATTGATAGGCTCGCCAATCCGATTGGCGGTTTCCCAGGCCAGCACGAACAGTTTCACCGCCAGGCGGATTCCGCCGTTGCTGTTGGCTACCGAATGGAAGTATTGCACGCATTCTTCCGATACAGGTAGATCCTGACATACAATCTTTCGGATATCCTCCAGGCTAACCTTTTTCCCTATGCCCCGGTTGATGCCAACGCGGGAGAAAATCTGCGCGAACGGGGCGTTTCGCTTTCCGACCATGTTGGAATAGATGGTTTCATTACCGCAAAGCAGAATGCCAACTCCGCAGGCGTCGTACAAGATGGTGCGTAAGGCTTCCAGCGCTTCATAGGTCAGGTGCTGCGCTTCATCAAGAATGACCATGCGCCCCGATCCGCGCAGCTCGGATACAATGCCGCGTTTAATGGCGGCCTGCGTGCCCGACGATTTTGTGCCGATTTTATCTGCAATTTCCTCCAGCAGCGCCTTGGCTCTAGATGTTGTTACGTCCACCGTGATAAAAACAACGGATGGATATTCTTGTGCGTATTGCTGCAGCGCCATGGTTTTGCCGATGCCGGCCGGCCCGTAAACTACGCCGATATCTGTATGTTCATGGGTGTAGCGTGCCACTGTGGCCACTTCCTTGGCAGTAGTGGTGACAACGAAACCCGGCTTTTTTACCGTCTGCTGGCGGCGCGTGTCCACACTCATCATTTGTTGCAGGGAATAGGCTAGCTGCTCGTTATCTCCAGGGTAAGTTCCTTTTAAGAATTGACTGATTCGAGAGCCGGAAACGCCTACGCTTCTGGCTATTTCAGACTGGGTTTTTCCGGTTGTTTCAATATATGTTTTCAGGCTTTCGCGTACCGCCTGGATGTCGATAGTGGCCTCCTGTTGAACCATTGCATTTGCTAACATGATGCACCTCCGTTAATTTTTGCTCAATACGCTCATAATGTCGATTTTACGCCGTGATTTCCGACCGCTTTGCTGGCGTGCGGAATCGAGGATGTTCTGTCCGACAGCTACCGGAATGACCACATTGTCGGCTGGCGTTTCCGGCGATGCCAGACGCTTGCGGCGGGCAAGTTCCGTCTCTAGGCTGTCTACCTTTGTTTTCTTGGCGGCTTGCATGCTCGGGTGCTTGTAGATTTTTTCTCGTGCCGCTTTCTTTTTGGCCCCCTCGACTGCAAACTGCTCCGGCGTTGCTCCGAAAGCCGGCAGGGCGCTGGTGATCTGCGCGTCGAGCAGCCATTCATCTTTTAAGCTATAGACGCTGACGACGCTTAAATCTTCCTCGCGGTATCGGATATATACGTGTTTGTCCTTATGCAGCGCCAAGTCGGCATGAAAATAGTTTTGACCACGGAATTTGACCATGCACCGATTGACCTTGACCGCCTGGGTATGGCGCTGGAAGAGAAGCCGCATGGCTTCCATCGGAGCCAGCCGAAGCGGCAGCCGCGTCCTGGCGAATGTCTCATCGGGGCATTCTCCTTTGCGTCCTTTGCCTTCGGATACTTGTTTGTTTTTCACATACTGCACCCAGTCCGAAAAAAGCCGCTTTAAGTCGTCCATGGTGAGGTTATATGTCGGCAATCCTTTAAGAGTGCTTTCCAAGTCTTCCGGCCGCGCCTCCGGGCGGGAGCCGCAATAGGAGGCGAACTCTTTACAAAAATGCTCGGCAAAAGTTCTAAACTCTCTTTCAATCGGCTTGGCTCTTGCGTTTTCTGGAATGGCAAAATGTGCACCAACGCCCAGGTGTTCAATTAGTGGTTTGACCCGGCGTTCTTCTTGTTCGTCCGCAATTTTTCTGTGGCCTCGGCCAGCAAATTCTTTGGAACAATAGTCGCGGCCGTTGTCGGTAAGTATTTCTTGCGGCAGCCCAATATTGGGATTTAGAGCGGCATTGGCAAACGCCGCAATGATTGTTCCGGTGGACGGGGTGAAGTCAATATGCCAGCCAACCATCTTCCGGCTGCGAAAGTCCATCCACATGGTAAACCAGGGGCGCGTCCAGATTGTGCCGCCGTCTTTTTTCTTTTTAGGTCCGGCGATGAAAAAGTCTCCGATAAAATGGTCGCCGACCCACACTTGATTGCCTTTAACGCTTTCTATGTCCCGCTCGGTGTACGGCAGGCAGTTGTCGTAAGCCGCTTTTTTACCGTCGCAAGCGGCAACTCGCACCGCTTCGGGAATTTCATTGGCAATTCGCTGCAGCGTTTTTACCGAGCCGGGAATTAACCAGCCCATTTCAAGCGCCTTGCTCTTTAACAGGTCGTAGCAATACCGGACGGATCTCTTTTTCTCCGTAAGATACAGCGCACAAAAATATTCATAGGCTGCATCATCTATGGAGTGCCGATCATCGCGCCGCCCCCAGTCAGGCAATAAGCCACAAAGTCCGTTTTCGCGGTAGTCCTTTTGCCAGCGGTACAGGGTTTTCATGGATACGCGCTTGCCGTTCGGCAGGCTGGTTGCCGCTGCAAATTCTTCGCTCAGCTTCGTCTTTTCCGCCCGCTCCCGATTGTCCCAAAGGTACTTGTCCCATGCTTGCAGAATGCCAAGGCGTTCCAGGGCCACATTGCGTTTTGTCTCCGGGGCCTTGGCGAATTCGCCGCCATCGTCTGGAATTTGGTTTTGAATAAGCCCTTTTTGCCTTAAATAGGACGTTTGCGCATCATCGGGCAGGTCTGAAAGCGGAATTTTGATAAGTTCACTGCCGCCTTTATTGGATTTCTCGCGGGTAGCGTTCGGGTATTCACCTCGTTCGACTCGGCGCCGAATCCTTCTTTCTAAAACCCCAAGCAACTTAGCAACTTCTTTGACCGTTAATGCCTCATTGTACATAAGCATCACTCGGTCGTTTTGCGGCAGTTCCCTTGGGGGGGCGCGGCGGTTGGCTTAATGTGGTTTTAAGTATTACGCGCCCGTCTTGAATATATGTTACGGTTTTTACTCCGTGGCGTATGATGCCGATACATAGAATCATGTCGCATCACCTCGGTTTCTGGACGCCGCGCGTGCGATCCCATTCTTTTTGCAGTTGCATTTCCTTTTTGGATAATGAACGCTGGGCTTGCTTGATTTTTCCTAACTCCAGGAGATAGATTTCATCTGATTTGACCATCCGGCAGCCACATGCCGCTACCAGCATTTCTAATAGCGAATAGTCTCCGGTCTGCAGGCAGAGCGCCGGCAAGAACTCAACCGGGAAACGATGCCCTTCCTTAGATTCGGCTGTCCAGGAGTTAAGCATCGCTTCGGTAATTTCCACTCCCAGATATTCACTCATTCGTCCTGCGACTTCCCAGCGTTTGTACGCGCTTGTTTTTAGGGCTTCGGAGACGGCCTCTTTTACTCGAAGGCCAAACGGTTTTGTTTCTACTTGGTAATCAGGCTGACGAATGGGGTCTAATTTTTTAAACTGGATATCCTCGATCATGTCAAAAAGAGAAATCTGGTTTTCCATGGTCGAGTCTGTTTTTCGTGATCGCCTAGCCATTGCGCACCTCCGTTCTCGGCTTTATACTGTATGTGTGAGTATTTTTAAACCACTTTTATAAAGGAATTATTTTGGAATCGTTGAATTATCTTTAGAATGGGGTGGTTTTTTGCCTATTTGCTCTCTGCTACCACACACTGAGCATCTTCGGCGGATTCATCGCCGCCCCGTTTTAGCTTTTCCAGCGCGTCTTGCGCTTGGTAATATTGGTGCATTCCTTTGATTGCCTTAATTTGCAATCGTGTTCTTTTATCTAAATCATGTGCTTGCAACCTACGCTTAGAATCCCGCAGGGAGTCAGAATCACCAATAACCATGGCCGCTTTTTGAAGCGGCAGCCGGTAGGTTTTTAACTCGTTTTTTGAAAAGACTATGAAAAACGGCCGGCGTTCAATGCTTGCCCGGTAGATGTATAACGGTTCGTCTGATACCTGCCGGTAAAAGCGGCCGATAGCACGGTCCATGGCGCTGTTACAGTCCTTACATATATCCACGGATTCACCTCGCTTTCAATATCACGCTGCCGACAGGGGCCAAATGGCGTCAACTTCTTTCCCAATGGCCTCGGCGACCGCCTCGCGGATACGTTGGCTGACTATCAACCCGCTGATAACGTTGGAAACCGCGCCGCGCGTAACGTTGAGCCGCCGGGCAATATCTGCAGGTCTAACGTTTTTCAGTAGCATTGCTGCCCGGATCTGATTGGGTGTCATGGTGTTAATCCTCCTTTCATGCTGCCGGTTCTGGGTCGAAAGGTTTCAACCTGACCAAGCCGACAGGCTTTAGTTTTTTGGTTTTCGCGTAAGAATCAAGGTCCTTTTGGGCTTCATTCAGACTTTTGCGGATTGGCAGGGCTTTGGATACATACCGTTGCAGCCCTCCGCTTTCCCTGCGGGTAAAAGACATGAATACATCTTGTCCAAGTCCTGCGCTGGCGAAAACAACCCGCCCGTCCGGCAGTTCGTATTGAGTGCCTGCCATATATGTTTCACCTCCTTTCCTTGAACTGGAGGGGAGACGCATCTCCCCCTGACCGGCCTTCACGGTCACGCCTTAGCGGAAAGATAAGAAAGATAAATTAAATTACGTGGGAGGTTGCGTATGAAAAACAAAGGGCGTAATAGGTTTGAAAAACCTGAATACCTTAATAAGATGGTCGATGATTTTTGGAATGCTGTGATTATACACGATTTGTTAGAGGGTAGGACAAATTACTTTAATCAGTTTTCGAGGGAGCACACTGAAAAGGAACAGACTCGGCTTGCTATTCAGCATGCAAAAGAAGTAGACGACCTGATTCTTAAGGCTCTGAGGTGCCCTAATTCCGAGGCAAGAAAGAGACTTCTTTCTTCGCAAACGCCGCTCATGCAGGCGCTGTTGGTTCACCGTTGTAATACAGTTGTTCAAACTATGGATGATCTTGATCAGGCAGGACTTGCTGGTTTTGTTTGGCCGGAATTTGCGGCAATGGCTTACTGTCTTTTAATTCTTACTCGCGCTCCACATGAACAAGTTGGCCGGCCGGCTGCGATTCCTGATAAAGAGTGCCCCACATAAAGGCGCGAACCTTGGCTTCGTACTTTGGTATCCACTCCGGCGCAGTATCAATAATTTTTTGGAGCCGCTTGTTTGGTTTCCCGTTGATAAATCGAGCAAGATCTTCTCTCTCTTTTGATATCATGTAAATTTCCTCCTTATAAATGTTTTAAAACACCTGTTTTTTGGGCATACCCATAATATGGAATATTTTAGACTCCTTTCTCTCCCCCGTTGTACCAGAACGGGGAAGTTTTTCGGGTTTCTAGGTATACACATTTACTTATACTGAAATATTACTCTAAAAATAGAGTGTTGTCAATTTATTACTCTATTTTTTATGGAAGGTGGGTGAGGCTTTGAGTATAATAAACATAGATAATGATGCTGATCAAGAAAAAAAAGATATTGTTAATCGACTAAAGGAAATACGTTCAAAGGCAGGCCTCTCCCAAGCTAAATTTGGCAATGCCATAGGTGTTTCTGCTGGTAATGTTGGCATGTGGGAGTCTGGCTCATCGCTACCCGGCGCAATCGCCTTGAAAAATATAGCTCTAAAATTTGAGTGTTCTATAGACTGGTTGTTGACGGGAAAGGAAATAAAAAAACTCGAAGTCATCGAAGACCCCGAGTTGGAACGTATGATTATTTTATTACGCAAGATGATGCAAAGTGACCAAGAAACAAGGATTTGGGCCAAAAAGCAGTTCGAATACTGCTTTAAGCCTTTTATAGAAGAAGAGGAAGAGAGATTAAAAAAACAAGAAGATTCCGACAAATTGCATGTTGACGTTAGTTAAAAGATGAGGAGGAATTTTAAAAATGAGTGAACCAAAAGATGAAAAAAGAAAAAAATCAACTGGATGCGGTTGTGTGCTTTTAATTATAATTGTATTATCCGCCTTTCTTTCCTGGGGAATAAATCATGAAAAAACGGCTCCTGATATTAAAATTGACGCATTTGTTTCCTCACAGATGTATGTACAGCAGAATTTAAAGGCACCTTCTACGGCCAAATTTGCGAGTGTAGCTGAATCCAGTATCCAAAAAATAAACGACAGTCAGTATCAAGTCACCTCTTTTGTTGACTCGCAAAACGATTTTGGCGCGATGATCCGCACAAAATACATCGTAGTAATGGAGCGCATAGAAGACAAATGGTTTCTTGTTAAACTAGACTTCGACAAATAAAACCCAGTTCATTTATTGACCGCACCTTTATTAAGCATTGCAAAGCCGTAAACCCTTGATTTTATTGGGTTTATCGGCTTTTTTCTTCACTGACCGCACTTACTAAAAAAATGACCGCACCTGTACACTACCAAAGGACACTTTCTTTTGTTTTTACATACCTCTTAAAGGCGTTGAAACCAGTATTAAAGGGACGTTGAAGACTTTTAAAAATCCAATTTTCAAAAAGGGTAAAAACGACGAGTTTGTCCACAGCCCACCGTGATTTCTCAAAATAGATGTCCCACGCCACCGCGAGCCCGCGACGCCGCCGGAGCCCACAACCCCAGTAGACAAGCCTTGTCCAGGGTTATCCACAGTAAAATAAAGTTGTCCACACTTTTCTCAAACTTCATGTCTCATTATACCGAGCGAGGCGTCGTGATGCTGGAAGCCGACAGCGATGGCACCAAAGCCTATGCACCGTTACCAGCTACCGTATTTTTAGAGCAGCTCCGCAGCCAATGGACTCATTCTTACGGACAGTTGGCAGATAAACTATGTCGTCTGGAAGAACAGCCTCAGGAAGAACGTTATGTTTCCACGGTGCGTGGGCGCGAGCCTATTCTTGCTTTTTGCCGACAACTGCTACAAGAAGCTGCCGATAAAATTATCGTCTCTCTTTGGGACGACTTATACCAAGAGCTGCTGCCGGAACTGCAAGCCTGCGTCGCACGAGGCTGCACACTCGGCGGCATCACCTTTCAGGTAGAACAGCCGCTCCCGCCTCTCGCCTCACACCGCGCTTTGAAATTCCACAAGCAGGAAACGCCTGCAGAATGGTTTATTCTTTCCGTCGACAGCCGCGATCTGCTTTACGGTCATACTACTACTAACGAAGGCAGCGCGTTTTTCACGAATGACGCCACTCATATTTTTTTAATGGAAGACTATGTGTTTCACGACGTCTTATTCTCTCGACTGAGAGAAAAAACGGACGCTTCATTTCCTCTCAGCCGCTTTGTCCGTGACGTTGCCTCGGAAATGAAGTTTTCTTCGGCGCACATGCCCGAAAATCGCTAAGAGAAAATTTTGCAACATTGCATCCCCTTATTCGATTTTAAGGAGGAATAATAATGAAACTTGTTAGCTTCTATCAAAACGGCCAACCCACGCTAGGCATCCAACAGGAAAACGGCATCATCCCTGTAGCCACAGCCGCTGCGGCTGCTTCTCTGGCTGCGCCGCGGACTATGGAGGAAGTCATCGCCGGAGGCCAAGAGGCTCTTGCTCAATTGCAAGCACTTTTGGCAACCAAACCGGAAGCTCTTTCTCTTGATGCCATTACGTATGCACCCTGCATCGCATCGCCGGAAAAAATCCTCTGCGTCGGTCTCAACTACGCCGCACACAGCGCCGAATGCAAAGCCGATTTGCCAACTGTGCCGGTGATCTTCAGCAAATTCAACAATACCTTGGCGGCGCACCAAGAAAGCATTCCTATACCGCCCTGCACCTCTAAAGTGGACTATGAAGCAGAACTAGTCGTCATTATTGGCAAAACCGCCAATAATGTCAGCAAAGAAAAAGCTCTTGATTATGTCTTCGGCTACACCGCCGGCAACGACCTTTCCGCCCGGGATCTGCAAATGCGCACCCCTCAGTGGCTGTTGGGAAAAACCTGTGATCACTTCGCACCTACTGGCCCCTGCGTGGTTACAGCCGCTTCGCTTAACCCCGCGAAGCTCGAAATTTCCAGCCGCGTTAACGGCGAAATCCGCCAGCATTCCAACACCAGCGACATGATTTTCGACTGCGCCACCGTCATCAGCTACCTCTCGCAGCATCTGACGCTACAACCCGGCGACCTCATCTTTACCGGCACGCCCAGCGGCGTCATCTTAGGATACCCGGAAGAAAAGCAAGTCTGGCTGAAAGCTGGCGATGAAGTCGTCATCGAAATCGAAGGCATCGGACGACTGGTAAATAAATTAACCGACTAAACAACCATAATGAAGCTATAAAACAGAAATGCCGAAGCAGTCCCTAGCGGATTGTTTCGGCATTTTTGTGTCAGTTGGATGAACTTTTATTGATTTTCCTTTAAACAAAAAATAAAACGAGCTATAATACCAGAGACACCAAAGGAGGACGAACCTATGAATCATACGGAAGCCTTGGGCAAAGAGCCCATCGGCCCCTTGCTCTGGCGCTGCTCGCTGCCGGCTATTATCGGCATGCTGGTAAACGCCCTCTATAATATTGTTGACAGCATTTTTGTCGGCCAAGGCGTTGGCGAATTGGCTCTGGCCGCCGTTACTATCGCCTTTCCACTCATGACCATCCTCATGGGACTGGGCATGTTTGTCGGCTTAGGCGCCGCTTCCATCGCTTCGCTGCGCTTAGGCGCCGGTGACAAGCAAGGCGCAGAGTGCATCCTTGGCAATGCTTTGACGCTGCTCTGTCTAATTATGCTGCCCACCACCGGCTTGGCGCTGCTCTTTTTAGAAGAGCTGCTGCAATGGCTCGGCGCCAGTCCTGAAGTTCTGCCCTACGCCATGGATTTTACCCGTATCATTTTATGCGGCAGCATTTTTATGCACATCAGCTTCGGCCTTAACGGCCTGATCCGCGCCCAAGGAGATGCCAAAACAGCGCTCTATACCATGCTCATCGCCGCCTTGCTTAATACGGCGCTCAATCCTTTATTTATTTTTGTTTTCCAATGGGGAATCGCCGGCTCCGCCTGGGCTACGGTTCTTTCCCAGTTTGTCGCTACAGTCTGGGTATTAATGTATTTTCTCTATGGACGCAGCACGCTGCGTTTGCGCCTCGCCTGTCTGCCGCTGCAAAAAAAGCTAGTTCTCGACATTTCCCGCATCGGCATGGCTCCGTTTTTAATGCAGCTTGGCAGCAGCTTAGTCATTGTCATCTTTAACTTTACCTTGCTATCTTATGGCGGCAACTTGGCTATTGCCGCTTTTGGCATCGTGAACCGCGTATTGATGCTGCTGTTAATGCCAGTACTCGGCATCAGTCAAGGCGTCCAGCCCATTGTGGGCTATAATTACGGCGCCCAAAATTATAGCCGCGTTCTCCAAGCCATCAAGTTGGCCGCCGGCAGCGCCACATTGCTTTGTATCGCAGGCCTAGTCATAGTCCTCACTGGTCACGAAGCGCTTGTCCGCTTATTCAACGATAACCCCGAACTCATCCGTATCGGCTCGGAAGGACTCTGCATTTTCCTGGCCATGCTGCCTGTCATCGGCTTTCAAATTATCGGCGCCAACTATTTTCAGGCAATAGGCAAAGCAGGCTATTCTATTGTTTTCAATCTGCTGCGCCAATTCATCCTGCTCATTCCGCTGGTCTATCTGTTGCCGCAGTGGCTGGGCCTCAACGGCATCTGGACAGCCGGTCCTGTAGCCGACCTTGGCTCCGCCTGCCTAACGGGCTTCTTCCTGCTAAGGGAACTTCGGCGCTTGAAAAACGCGGGGAATGAAGTTACGGGAAATTGAACAGGAGAACAGGAGTCACGAGAAAGTTCACATGCGGATTACAAAGAAAAACCTCTCGGCATAGTAGAGCTATGCCGAGAGGTTTTGACAAAGTACGACGAGAAAAAGGCCGCGCTGGCGCAAACTGCGAATAAATTGGCGGCTCCTAAAAAACACTATAGGAACCCGCTGCAGGGCGCAGCTTATGAAGACTCCACATGTCCAGCAGTGCGCCGCTGACTTTAAAGGCTTTCACCAGCAACACATTACGCCCGACCTCTACGGTGAGATAATTCGGCTCGTCCACAGGATTATAAAAGCTTTCATTCCAAACCTGCCGCGCCGGATCCGGATAGGTTTTGGTGCCGCTGCGTCCGGTAGCTACATGGATTGTACCAGGAAACTCATTCCCTTTACCGTCCAAAGGAACGGATCGCGCATAGACATGCTCATGCGCCGTAAGGACGATATCGACTTTGGCTTCCTGCAATATCGGCACAAAGGCGTTGCGAAGAACTTCCGAATCTTTCGCCTTGCGATTGCCGTAAAGTGGCCGATGCGTCAACACGAGGTTCCAAGGCTTGCGGCTATGTGCCAAATCTTTTTTCAACCACTCCTGCTGCAAAAAAAGACTATACGGCACAAAAGCCCGTTCTTCCCCTATTTGGCTGTCCAGCACCGCCAAATGAACATCCCCATATTCCAAAGAGTATACCTGACCGCGCAATTCTGCTGGTCCGTTGTGCGGCACAGGCAGCTGCGACGCAAATAATTGAGGCATAGAGAAGGTACGATTGGGCGTGTAGGTTTCATGATTGCCTACCACCGGCACTACCGGAATAGTATCAACCACTCCCTGCCCGGCATTTAGCCAGCTTTTCCACTGTCCATAATCCTCCCCTACATCCACCAAGTCCCCCATGTTCACCATAAAGGACGCATCCGGATTGGCCTGAAAGGCTTTTTGCAGCGTATTTCCCCAAACTTGATAATTTAAGCTCTGAGAGTCTCCAAACACCAAAAACTTCAGCTTTGCAGGCTGATACGCAGCCGTCCTAAACGTACGCCAAGCACTCCAATTAACGCCGTCACCTACGCGGTATGCATAGCGAACGCCTGGGCGAAGCTGCCGCAAGGTAGCGGAAAACTGTTTCACTTCCCCTAAATTCGTTGGCAACACGACTGCTTGCGCCGCTATCGCACGAAACGTTCCAGTTGCTGCTGGTCTTGCTGCAGCTTCACCGTACTGAACCAAGCCAGTTCCCGTTTCCATCTTCCAGGAAATCGTTTGCGTCGTAGTCGGCTCTTCGCTCCAGGTCAAGACAATTTGCTCCGGGACTGGCGCCGCTGCAGCTACACAACTCCAGCCAAGTAACCAAAGGACGCTTCCGAGACAGCATAGATACATTTTTTTCATACTTGTTCCGCCTTAGCTTTCTCTAATGTTGTTGCCCTTTTCGTTGACAGGAACCGATTTCCCTGCTTTTCATAATGCCCCTAGGAAATCTTAGCAATTTGATTTCTTTTTTATTCTGAATCAATTGCTAGGCTGCTTCTAGCTCTACCTAGCTGCGACTTTTAACGTTTTTTTACGTTCAAGCATCTTTCTCTCTATCGTATGACCCATTTTCTTGTTTTTCCACTGCTGCATTGCGAAAAGTCATATGTTATAATATATAAATTGTCAATATAACTATTATTAAGGAGACTTTTTCTTGCATAATCTAACACAAACCATCAGTAAAAACTTAGCCAAATTGCGTCTTCAAAAACGCCTCAGCCTTGATAAACTCTCTGAGCTTTCCGGCGTGAGCAAAGCTATGCTCAGCCAAATCGAGCGGGGCGAATCCAATCCCACCGTCAATACGCTTTGGAAAATTGCCACAGGCCTGCGTGTTTCTTTTAACGATTTACTGTGGGAAGATAAGCAGCAAGTTGAAATCGTGCGCCAAGCCTCTTGCCCCCTTGTAAAGGATGCTAATGACGGCCTGTCTCTATTCTCTCTTTTTCCTTTTGAATCGGGCAAGCCTGGGGGTGCGGACGATATCTTGGACACCCTAAGCAACCAATCCAAGACTTCGTCGGTACTCCAATGGACTTCTATTTCCCAGTGACGTTTTAATCCTTGTTTCATTGTACCAGATTAAGTAGTTGTTAAGGATTTCGATAAACTGATGAATGCTTACACCGGACCAGTTACGATTATAGAACATTTCATTTTTCAAACGTCCAAACAGACCTTCACAAGCAGAGTTGTCTGGAGAGCACCCCTTCTTTGACATGGAGCGTTGAAGACCCGCGTTTTTCATTCTAGAAATCCA
>NZ_KB894600.1 GCF_000374545.1 Anaeromusa acidaminophila DSM 3853 | reverse complement strand
TGCTTACATTGAACCAGGCAGTCCATGGGAGAATGGCTTTTGCGAAAGTTTTAACAGTAAAATGCGAGATGAGTTTCTAAACCGAGAAATTTTTGATTCCATGGTTGAAGTAGATATATTAACGAAACGTTGGGTTTTGGAGTATAACACGATACGACCACATAGTTCCCTTGGATACAAGCCTCCAGCACCTCAAACCATAGTGTGCGTTGCTTAAACTAACTTGGTTTTTTGGACTAGTTTTCGGGGGCAGGGCAATAGTACTTGCGCAAATAGATTGCTAATGATATATTGTTTTAAAAGATAGTTTGCATACAAAATATCTCTGTAAAGGATAAATTATATGTTGCAGATTTTTGACAGTAGTTGCGTACTTCTTGCGAAGGCAGAACAAAAGCATCATAATTACACCAAAAGGATATTAATAAAAGAAAAACTAAATGTCACACCTGGTCAAATGTCCGTATTGTATACGTTATATAATGGCGATGGCATTACCATTACAGAACTAAGTAAAAAGTGCTACTTGGATAACTCCACGTTAACAGGGGTCATTGATCGCCTAGAGAAATCTGGATTAGTATTGCGCGGAGAACATCCGGATGATCGGCGTCAATTACTTATCTATTTAACAGATGCCGCCAAAGCCAAGGAGCCAATAATTAATGATGTTATGAATCGTATTAGCACAGCAATGCTAGCTGAATGTACAGAAGAAGAAATCGCTATTTTTCGCAAAGTGCTCTTGAATATATTCGACAAATTATGAAGTGTTTTTTAACCAAATATTTTGCATGCAAACTATTTGCATAGAAATAAAAAGGTACAGGAGGATTACCATGTTAAAACAAATTACTGAATGGAAAAGTGTGAGGAAATTTACGAATCAACCGGTAGAGGAAGAAAAACTTTTAAGTATTATGAGCGCAGGCAGACGAGCTCCATCTTGGAAAAACATACAACCGTGGCGTTTTATTGCTATTACAGGAGAAGCGGACAAAACCAAGTTATCTGAAGTATTTTCCATGGGAGCGCTCATACGAAAAGCTCCAGCAGTTATTTTATGTGTCGGCGCCTTAGCAGCATGGGAGCGCAACCATCAAAGAGATTGTTTGCGAGAGTTGCTTTCTAATACAGGTGTCACAATGTCTAATGAAGATATCGACAAAACTTTTCTTGATAACCAGATAGCCCAGGCATTGGCTAATACCTCGTCTTCTTTAATGGCACGAACTTTTGAAAACATGGGAATTGCATACGGGTTTATGATTTTGGAGGCGATAAATCAAGGACTTGGTGCATGTATCGTGGGTGAAACGGATAATGAATTATCGAGCGTGAACAGCTCTCGATATTCTGAAATAAAGTCTTATTTCAATTTGAATACCTCGGACATTATTACGGCAGCAATTATTTTGGGGTATCCAGCGAAGGATTCTGTAGTTAGTCCGCGCAAACCCGAAGGCGATGTTTTTCAAATCTGGCGGTAAAAAACAACATAGTGATGCTGGAAAATGAAGGGCGGCAATTGATTCGGTATTTCAGGCTGATATCGGGAGGTTGAATGTTCGAGCTATGAAGCGGATAGTACCTTATGGTCTGCGGTAGTTTTTGCATGAATAGCTGTCTTTTAACGATTTACCGAGTGGGGGTTCAAATTTAACGATTTCAAGTGGAGCAAGGCACCGAGCGGTGCAAGGTGGTGCAGTTTATCAATAGATGGTTTTTATTTTGCCCGAAAGTGCTGAAATTAAGGCGCTTTCGGGCTTTTGCTTTAAGGTTGTCAATACAGTTGATAGATTGGCAATCTTGATTTTGGTGCAGTTATGATGTAACTTTTGTGCCATTTTTAAACCGGAATACCACTATGTTGTCCTGAGCTATGATGCGTGTGTTGCAATGACGGGGTATGTTATAATCTAACTAAAAACTTAAGAGGTGAGTAAATGAGTCAAGAAATAGACAAAATTATTTATTCCATGATCCGTGTATCTAAAAAACACGGGCAGAAAGAAGTCCTCAAGGATATTTCGCTCTCTTACTTTTACGGAGCCAAAATTGGTGTCCTGGGTCTGAATGGATCCGGCAAAAGTTCGCTTCTTAAAATACTGGCTGGCGAAGATCAGAGTTTTGAAGGTAAGACCGTTCTCGCTCCCGGCTACACCATCGGTTACCTCCCGCAGGAACCGTTGGTGGATGAAACCCGCACTGTACGCGAGGTGGTGGAGGAAGGATTAGCGGAACTGGTTCAGATTCGTGATGAATACGAAGCCATCAACGCCAAATTTTCCGAGCCCATGGAACCGGATGAAATGGATGCGCTTATCACCCGCCAGGGTGAAGTGCAGGATCTTATGGACAGTAAGGATGTATGGGAACTGGATTCCAGGCTTGAAATGGCCATGGACGCCTTGCGCTGCCCTCCGCCGGACACATCGGTTTCGGTGATTTCGGGCGGTGAACGACGGCGGGTGGCCTTGTGCCGCCTGCTGCTGAAAAACCCGGACATCCTGCTTCTGGACGAACCCACCAACCACCTGGACGCTGAATCGGTATCCTGGTTGGAACGTTTCTTGAAAACTTTCCCTGGTACTGTAATTGCCGTAACTCATGACCGTTACTTCCTTGACAACGTGGCTGGATGGATTCTTGAACTTGATCGCGGTCGCGGCATTCCCTGGCAGGGCAATTATTCTTCCTGGCTGGAGCAAAAGCAACAGCGTCTGGCCAATGAAGAAAAAAGCGAATCCGAACGTCAGAAAACCTTGGCCCGCGAACTTGAGTGGATACGCATGGCGCCCAAAGGACGCCACGCCAAGAGTAAAGCCAGAATCAACGCGTATGAAGCTCTGCTTTCACATGAGTCTGAGCGCTTGGGCAAGGATTTGGAAATATACATTCCGCCGGGACCGCGCTTGGGTAAGATCGTCGTTGAAGCCGAAAATGTCAGCAAAGCTATGGGCGACAAGATGCTCGTGGAAAACATGAACTTCATGATTCCTGCTGGAGCCATCGTCGGTATCATCGGTCCAAACGGAGCCGGTAAAACTACTCTTTTCAAGATGATCACCGGACAGGGAAAGCCTGACAGCGGTACCCTGAAAGTTGGCGAAACCGTTAAGCTGGCTTATGTGGACCAGAACCGCGACTCTCTTGAGTCCGAAAAAACCGTCTACGAAGTTATCAGTGACGGCAATGACGTTATCAAGCTAGGAAACCGCGAGATTAACTCTCGGGCTTATTGCGCGCGCTTCAACATCATGGGACAGGACCAGCAAAAGAAAGTGGATGTGCTGTCCGGCGGTGAACGCAACCGCGTTCATCTGGCCAAGATGCTGAAAACTGGGGCCAACGTAATCCTCCTTGACGAACCTACCAACGACCTGGACGTGAACACCATGCGGGCCCTGGAAGATGCATTGGAGAACTTTGCCGGTTGCGTGTTGGTCATCAGCCATGACCGCTGGTTCCTTGATCGCATCGCAAGTCACATCATGGCTTTTGAGGGTGATTCCGTCGTGACCTTCTTTGAGGGGAACTACTCAGAGTACGAAGCCGATCGCAAAAAACGCCTTGGCAAAGAAGCCGATCAGCCGCATCGACTGAAGTTCAGAAAACTTACCCGTTAGGAAGCTGCTAAAAACATCGAATTTTTGCAGTCAAAAAAGCGAAGTTTGGCGCACAGAGAAGTGGGTTATGCACCTTTTGTCAGTAGTTGAAGAGATCGAAGGGTGTGCTGTTGCGTTATGAAGCAGACGTCTGCTTGGCGGGCTGCAGTGCTTCTTGCATGAATAGCTGTCTTTTAACGATTTGCCAAACGGGAGTTAGTTTTAAAGGTTTTAATTGATGCAATGCACCGATCGGTGCATTGCATCAATAAGTAATTACAGGGCCAGCGATTTCAAGGGTATGTAGAGATGCAGGCTTTTTTTCATATTTAAAACAATAAAACGATATTGATTATCGATTTCAACAATGGTATAGTTAATATGAATTTAGGAAAAAGTTGTTGCGAATTTGTTGAATGATAAGGAGTGAATGTATGTGCAACTCTTGTAATGAAGTTAAGAAGGTTTTTTCCGTTAGAATTGAAACAACAGAAGCGATCGAAAATAATATGGATCTTTATAAAGAGATAGCTTGCTGCTTGTTTCGCGAAAAAGTGATATCTCATATTGATGTTGGTAATAACCGGACATATGTTGAAAACAATCGACATGTTTTTGCGTTTGACCTTCATTTGACAAATCGCCATGATATAAGACTAGTAACTTTGGAAAATGTTGAAAACGCCTTAGCTGGAGTATTGACGGCGTTTAGCGGGTATGAAAATCTTCAAATAGAGCCGTTTTAGGGGCGTGTAAAGAAGATAAAAGGTTAAGAGGCCGCATCCATGTGATGCGGCCTCTTTTTTACGTTCGCAGCAGGTGATCAAATGCTCCTAGGGCGGCTGTAGCGCCGGAACCCATGGAAATAATAATTTGCTTATAGGGGCTGTCCGTGCAGTCGCCAGCGGCAAATACGCCGCTTATGTTTGTGGCGCCACGGCTGTCTGTAATAATTTCGCCGCAACGGTTTCGGGCGATGGTGTTTTCGAGCCAGGCTGTATTGGGCGCCAGGCCTACAAGGATGAAAACTCCTTCTAAGTTCAAATGGTATATTTCCTGGGTGGCTCGGTTTTGGTAGGCAAGGCCGGTTACTTTGTCCTGACCGGTGATTTCCACTGTTTCTGCGTTCGTTAGAATCGTAACGTTAGGCAGACTTCGAAGGCGTTCTTGCAAAACTTGATCTGCTTTTAGCGCCTCGGTGAATTCTAAAAGCGTTACATGAGCCGCCAAACCGGCTAAATCAATGGCCGCTTCGACGCCGGAGTTTCCTCCGCCGATGACGGCAAGCCGTTTTCCTTTGAAGATCGGTCCGTCACAGTGAGGACAATAGGCTACTCCTTTATTGCGAAATTCTTTTTCGCCAGGGATGCCGAGCTGTTTCCAGGCTGCGCCAGTAGCGATAATTACCGTTTTGCTTTGCAAACGGCGGCCGTTTTCTAATTCGATTTCTAGAAGATTCCCAGGAAGCAAGCTTTTAGCGCGTTGTCCTTGGAGGGATTCGATGGGATATTGTTGCAAGTGCTTTGCCAAGTTTGCAGCGACTTCGGGGCCTTCGGTGTAGGGAATGCCAATTAGATTTTCGATGCCCAGGGTATCGTTGACTTGGCCGCCGATTTTGTCAGCTATCATGCCGGTGCGAATGCCTTTGCGCGCGGCGTAAATAGCAGCGCTAGCGCCAGCCGGGCCTCCGCCGATAACGAGTACGTCAAAAGGCGAGGCGTTTTCCGGCTCTTCTGTAACGACAGGGGCTACTTGATCAAGAATTTGTTCTAAGGACATTCTGCCGTTGCTAAAAGGGGTTCCGTTCAAGAAGACGGAGGGCACGGCCAAGATGTTTTTAGCTTCTACTTCTGCTTGAAAAAGAGCGCCGTCGATCATGGTATGTGTGACGGCGGGATTAAGGGCGCTCATGGCATTTAGCGCTTGGACGACTTCCGGGCAGTTATGGCAGCTGAGACTAATATAAGACTCGAAATGAAGAGGGCCGGACAGCGCTTGGATTCGACGAATCAGGCGATCTTCCACTTTGGGAGGCCGTCCGCTTACTTGAAGCAAGGCTAAAACTAAAGAAGTAAACTCATGACCTAAAGGAATGCCGGCGAACACAATGCCGCCGGCAGCTCCTTTTTGCTGTATGCGAAAACTAGGACTTCGCGGTAAAACTCCTTCTTCCCAGTTGATTTTAGGAGACAAGGAAGCGAGTTCCTCTACCAAAGCGGTCATGTTTTTGGACGCAGCGTCCGCAGCTGCGTTTGCGGTGATGGTTATTTCACTTTCCAATAAGGGGAGGTATTGTGAGAGCTGCGCTCTGATTTCTGCATCCAGTAACATGTGCATCGCTCCTTAAATCTTTCCGACTAGATCTAAACTGGGTTTCAACGTTGCTGCGCCTTCTTTCCATTTGGCTGGGCAAACTTCGTTGGGATTGTTGCGAACATATTGAGCCGCTTTGATTTTATTTAGCAGCGTGCTGGCATCGCGACCAATGCCGCCAGCATTGATTTCTACGGCCTGAATGACGCCGTCGGGATCAATGATAAATGTGCCGCGGTCAGCTAGACCGGCTTCTTCGATGAGGACTTCAAAATTTCTGGACAAGGTATGGGAAGGATCGCCGATCATAGGATACGTAATCTTGCCAATGGTTTCTGATGTGTCATGCCATGCTTTATGGGTGAAGTGCGTATCGGTTGATACGGAATATACTTCTACGCCCAGTTTTTGGAGGGCCTCATATTGGTCTTGCAAATCTTCTAATTCGGTCGGGCAGACGAAGGTGAAATCGGCGGGATAGAAGCAAAGTACACTCCAAGATCCCTTGAAATTTTGCTCAGTTACCTCGATGAAATTTCCATTTTTATAAGCCTGTGCAGTAAACGGCTTTACTTCAGTACCAACTAATGACATAGTAACAACCTCCTAAATAATATTTTTATGGATAATATATATCCGTTGATTAATATTATTTATCAAAAGAGAATGATTGTCAATAGGGCCTGGAAAAAAGTTATTGCTGAACACGATATAGAAAAGCCGGCGCGCACGTCGGGAGGACGTGCGCGCCGGCTGCTTAATTTAAGAAGCGGGAGGGCTAAAAGAAAGCATCAGATGTTCAATGTCAGCTTTTAAAATGGATACGGCCATTTTAATTTCGCCTTTTTCCAGATAATCGACCAAGGCTAAATGCAGGTCCATCGAAGCGGAGTGCTGCTTTTGTACAAAGAAGATCGTTTGGATGTTTAAAGCGTCTTCTAATAACTTATATGCGTAATGATTGCCGTAGATGGAAAAAAGCTTTAAGTGGAATTCGCAGTTGTAGCGCCAATGCGACATGAAATCGCCGCTGGGGCAGTTGTTGTAGTTGATGCAGATGCTGCGCAATTCTTGGATCCACGCGGCATCGATATAACTGCGGTACATTTCCAAAAAAGAACATTCTAAAGCCGAACGGAAGCGAATGACCTCCAGCAGCTGCTCGGCGCTTGGCTGGAGAATTTTATAGCCTTGCCGCGGAATGCTGGACAATAGACGCGTGCCTGTTAACTGGGTCAGGGCTTCACGGATAGGGGCGCGGCTGACATTATATTTTTCCATGAGGAATTTTTCGGTCAGGATGGTATCGGCGGGATAGTTGCCGTTGATGATATCAGAAAAAAGATCGTTGTATACTTGCTGCTTTAGCGAGTCGTTAGGATGTTTCGTCATTGTTTATCTCCTTGCTATGCTACTTTTATTATAGGGTTAAAGAAAAGGCAAGTCAATGAAGGCGAGAAGAAAACGTCGAATTCTAGTCATATCACGAAAATTAGTAAAAGTACAACTTTTGTAAACATAAAATGAATAAAAACGTTAATTTCAAAAGAATTTTGCTACACAATGAGAAAAGACAGAAAATATATTGATTAAAGAATTAAGTCGTGATATGATTACGACAAGCAAAGTGCTGCAGAACCTTGCTTGTTATAACTTTAAAAGCTATGGAATATGGTTTTTTGTTGTTGTTGTGATCATATCAAATGCCGTTTTGGAGTTTTCAATTTTGAAAGGAGAATGACAATGATTGATAACAAAATTAGCATTAAAGGCGACGCGGTGGTAGATATTCAAAGAGGGGCTATCGGTCATCGGGCTACCTGGACGGGCCTAACGTATACGCATGCTTGCAAAGCTGGCAAGGCGAAGGAAATGGAAGAAATTATTCGCGCGGCTATCGCGGAAACGGGATTGATCCAAGGCGCGGAAATTAAAGCGCAGTGTCCGGATCCGGAGGATGTGACTTCTTTTGCGGATACGTTTTTCTCTCCGAACGTGGTTAAGACCTTTGAAGTAGAATTTAAAAGCAAAAGCGCAGATCGAATTGATCTGGAGTTTCATCATTGTCCTCTTTTGAAAGCTTGGCAGGATTTGGGATTTGACGATGAAACCTGCGAGAAGCTTTGTGATATGGCTATGGACGGCGATCGGGGCATTGCCAAAGCCATGGGTTATGATTTCCATCTGGGCGATACCATTGCTAACGGCTGTCCTACCTGCCAAATTTCTTTCTTTAAAAAAGCATAGAGTCGTTTTGACAGGCGGGAGAGGAGCAGGTAAGTATGGATGCAAAGCAATATGACAATTATTTGACCATCTTAAAAGGGGAATTGATTCCGGCCATGGGCTGCACCGAGCCGATTGCCATCGCCTTTGCGGCGGCAAAAGCCAGAGAAGCGTTGGGCCAGATGCCGGAGGAAATGCTGGCTCGCTGTAGCGGCAATATCATTAAAAATGTGAAGGGCGTTGTTGTTCCTAATTCGGGAGGGCAAAAAGGCGTAGCCGCTGCTGCGGTAATCGGGGTTGTCGCCGGTCAGGCCGAACGGGAACTAGAGGTTATCAGCCAAGTGACGCCGGAGCAAATAGAAATGGCGCGTCAATTGACGGCGCAGGGCATTTGCCGTTGCGAATTGGAAGAGGGAGAGGAAAATCTCTTTATCCGAGTGGAAGTCAAAGCGGGTTTTCAAACCGCTGCGGTAGAGGTGAGAACAAGGCATAATCACATCTGTCGTATCGAAAAAAACGGAGAGCTTCTTTTCTCGCAGCCGGAACTGGCGACCTCAACTTTTGGAGATAAGAGTCAGCTTACGATTCAGGACATCCTCTGTTTTGCTGATGAGGTACGACTAGAAGATGTACGAGATATTATTTCTAGACAGATTGCTTGCAACTCCGCCATCTCGGAAGAAGGTTTGAAAAATCCCTGGGGAGCGCAGGTGGGACGTACCTTTTTGGAAAGCGGCTGCGACGATGTGCGAACGAAGGCTCGCGCGGCGGCGGCGGCCGGCTCCGATGCGCGTATGAACGGTTGTGCTATGCCGGTAGTGATTAACTCCGGCAGCGGTAATCAGGGAATTACCTGTACTATGCCGGTGGTCGTATACGCTCAGGAACTGGGCATCGGCGAGGAACGGTTGTACCGGGCCCTTGTCTTGGCGAACCTTCTTTCTCTGCATCAAAAGCGCTATATCGGCAATCTTTCAGCGTATTGCGGCGCTGTTTCCGCTGGAGCGGCTGCGGCCTGCGGCATTGCGTATCTGCAGGGCGGCGATTATGACGTCATCGGCAGGACCCTGATTAATTCGTTGGGGAATGTAGGCGGTATTGTCTGCGACGGTGCGAAGGCTTCCTGCGCGGCGAAAATATCCAGCGCCGTAGATGCCGGGATTATGGGGTATGAGCTGGCTAAACGGGAGCGATTTTTTCCCTTTGGCGAAGGTTTGGTAGAGAAGGATTATGAGCAGACTTTGCGAAATATTGGACGCATGGGCTGCTGTGGTATGAAAACTACTGATGTGGAAATACTCAATATTATGATTGGAAATTGAGTGGTAAAGGAATAATCGATATCTACGGGAGGAACGCATATGAAAAAGCGCTGGCTTGTTTTAGGCGTCTCATGGATCGTGTTTTTCGTAGCTTTTTTGGATCGAGTCAATCTTTCAGTAGCTATGCCGTTGATTTCGAAGGAGTTTTCTTTGTCTCCTGAGCAGGTAGGCTATTTGTTTAGCGCATTCTTTATTTCCTATACGGTATTTCAAATTCCTGGCGGTTATTTAAGCGATAAAGTAGGGCCGAAAAAGGTGCTGTTGGTAGCGCTGATTTGGTGGTCTATTATGACGATGGCTACCGGCGTGGCGCGGACTTTTTCGCAATTTTTCATTGTTCGCGTGCTTTTTGGCATTGGTGAAGGGATGCAGCCGCCCTGTGCTTTTAAACTCAACAGCAACTGGTTTCCGAATCAGGAACGGGCTACGGCGAACGCCATCTTTACCTCGGCTTGTTCCTTCGGACCGGCGATTGCGCCGTCCATTGCGGTGGCAATTATTGGCCTTTGGGGCTGGCATGCGTTGTTCTACATTTTCGGGGCCTTGGGCTTTCTTGTTCTGCCTTTGCTGTACTTCTTTGTGAAAAACTCACCCGAAGAGGACCCGGATATTTCCAAGGAAGAGCTGGAATATATTAAAAGCGGCCAGGCGGAAATTGTTACGCAGACGGGAGATTCGGAAGAAGTGGGCTTGATGAGCGTACTCAAGAATCGCAACATCGTGCTTTTGGCGCTCACGTATTTCGGCTTTATGTGCGCCTTCTTCGGTCTTCTTTCTTGGCTGCCCAGTTATCTCGTGAAAGCGAGAGGCTTTGAGCTGGTGAAAATGGGGATTTTTTCGGGACTGCCCTTTTTGGCGCTGGGCATTGCCCAACCCTTCGGCGGTTGGCTGTCCGATAAGGTGTTCAAAGGGAAGCGCAAAACCCAGGCCATTGTGGTAAATCTGGCTGCAGGCCCGGTTTTGTACGGTGTCGTAGCGGCGCCGACGGAAACGATTGCCATGGCTCTTCTGGTATGCACCGGCTTCTTGGTGGGTATGGCCTTTGGTCCCTTATGGGCGATGCCGATGGAATCGGTAAAACGCAGCTATGTGGGCATGGCTACAGGCGTGATGAACGCCGGCGGCAGCATCGGCGGCATTCTATCACCTATTATCATCGGCTATTTGGTCGGCATGTCCGGCTATAACGCAGCCTTTGTCTTCATGGGAGGAGCGCTGGTGTTTACGGCATTGGTAGTATCGCTGGTCAAATTGCCGCCAAGAGCGGAAGCATAAGCGACGGAATGAAAAAAACATGACCTTCCCTTTCAAAACAGAAGGGGGAGGTCATGTTTTTTCGTTGCTGGCCAGGGAGGAAAAGATAACGTACAATTAAAATTGTAAAAAAGCGGTAAAATTTGCTTGTTGAGAGTGAAGGGGGAGTCTAATTTGAATTGCAAGTATCGGTTGCTTGCTTGGCTGTTGTTTTGCGCTATGTTTTTTCTGTTTGGTCCAGTTGGTAATTATAGCGCCGAGGCGGCGAAGCATGTAGAAGCGCCGCCAGAGGATGTAGCGCCTATGGATGTACGTCAACTGCTAGTCGTACGATCTGACAGCAAAAACAAGCAGGCAGGTACGTTGACGGCATGGCAGAAAAAAGAGGAAAAATGGACCTTGAGATACAAAGACATACCGGTCAATCTTGGGCGAAGCGGCGTGGTTTCGGCTTTGCAAAAACAAGAAGGAGACGGTGCTACGCCAGCGGGCCTGTACAAGCTGCGCCGAGCTTTTGGCTATGAACCGCTTTCTATAAGCATGCCCTATATACAAGTGACGGAGCAACATCATTGGATTGATGATGCGTCTTCGCCTTTGTATAATCAACTGGTTGTGGGAAAAACAGAGGCAAAATCCTATGAAGAGATGCGGCGCAAGGATGATTTATATAAATTAGGTTTGGTTATTGAATATAATACCGAGCCGGTTGTGGCAGGCAAGGGAAGCGCCATTTTTATGCATATCCGTAAAGGGCCGGGAGTTCCTACCAGCGGTTGTATTGCCATGGAGGAAAAGGATATAAAGAAGATCCTCAAATGGCTGAAACCGGAGCAAAATCCGGAAATTCTTATTGAGTAAAATAGATGCTAGTCTAAAATGCTTGTTGGGAGGATTTGGAATTTTTATAGCGAAAGCTATAATTGTTACCAGGTAAAATCGGTAGGTTTAGATGTGGGGGGCATTGCGAGAGGAGCTTCACATTAATTGCTTGGCTCAATATGTGAAGGAATCTTCCTGGTGTCGTTAAGATGTAAGATGGCAGTGATAAAACAAAAAGGAGAGAGGGCATGAGCTTCTGGTCGATGGTTTTGGCATTTGCACCGTGGATATCCTTTAAGATCATCATTAGTTTACCTATCATGACACAGGTGGTCATGATTAAAACGGGAATTATTATAGCCGCTGCTATTTGTACATACCAAGCCTGGATTGGCTTGCACCGCGGAGCGCTGTTATGGGGCGGTCTGCTGTTTTTTGGCTTTGCGCTGATTACGGTTCCGGTTATGAATAATGTTTGGGTGATGCAGCATTTGGGCGTGCTGTCGCATGGTACGCTGGCTTCCTTTACCTGGGCGTCTATTTTGTTGAAGAGGCCTTTTACCATGGAATATGCAAAGCAGCGAGTGGATCCTTCTCTCTGGGCTGAACCGAGTTTTATTCGCAAGAACAATATTATAACTGGTGTATGGGGCTGCGCGTTTGCGATCAGCTTTATTAACGCAGCCTTGAAATTGACGCTTTTTCCGGCAGAGGGCGCTCTTTTTGAAATTATTGATAATGCGATGTTGCTCGGTGCAGCGCTGTTTACCTCTAAGTACACAAAAACGAAACCCGAAACGGCTGCGCAATGAACTTTTGATAAAAATGTTTTTGCAGATTGAAGATGGAATGAATTCGAGAGTGGGGAGGTAACGACGTGAATTGGACGGTTCTAGCATCGTTTCTTTTAGCAGGATTCTTTCTTTGCGGCTCTTTTGCGGAGGCGGCTTCTGATAGCAGTGAGAAGGTGCAGCTTTTTCGTGTCTTTGAACAGCGGATTAAAAATGTGGAAAGCTCAGGCCAGATGCCGATTATTGATGTGGAATTCCACTGCGGTAAAAAAATAGACCTCAAAGAACTCACCGTTAAAATGGATGCAAATCATGTTGCTTTAACGTGGCTGGGGCCGACGGAAGGCTTGGGAGATGAATATTCGATACAAGCTAACCAGAAATTTCCTGAATATTTTGTGCCAACCATCATTCATGGTGATGGACGGCGTTGGCATGGTAAAGATCCGGGGTTATTGGATGTATTGGCCGACGATGCTCATACAGGACGATATTTTGCAATGGGTGAGTTCGAAGCCCGGCATTATGTATCTGATACAAACAATCGGAATGTGCATCTTCCGTTGACGAGTCCGTCCTTTCATCGAATTTTTCAACTTTCGCAAGAAACGGGGCTGCCGTTTTTGATTCATCATGAAGCGGAAGACGCGATGCTGCCAGAAATGGAAAGCATGCTGCAGCAATATCCTGGGGCTAAGGTGATCTGGTGTCACGTAGGAAGAAATCGGAACTATGCAACATGGAGTCGGTGGCTAGGGACGAAAACGGTGCGCGATTTTCTAGAGAAGTATCCTAACTTGTATTTTGATTTGGTGCAATCTCCGCCGAACTCCAGTCCGTTTGGTTATCGACAATGCATTATGTATGATATCAATGGAAATACAGTTTCACTAAATCGTGAGTGGAAGAAACTCTTTATGGATTTTCCGGATCGCTTTGTCATTGGCAGTGATGTTAATGGAGGACGCTGGGAACAATATGACGATGTATTCAACAGGCTGCGTGCAATAGTGTTGCAGGCTTTGCCGCGGGAAGTCGCGGAGAAAATTGCCTATAAGAATGCATGGAAATTGATGAATGGCGAGGAATGGAAGTAATTAAGACATAAAAGCAAAGACTATGCTTTATGAAAATGAGCCAAGTGCCACCCGTTGGGAACGACTGCAGTACCATTGTGTTTGGCAACGCTCAGGCAGTAACGCTGGCTAGGAAAGACGAAATACAAACCTTTTTTAGAATGTAGTGAAGCTCGGTCAGTGTGGTCGGGCTTTTTTATTTGTAAAAGTCAAGGTGATTTCAGAAGTTATGTTAGGAATTTGCAGGAACTTTATATATTTACGGTAAATAGTATGAAATGAAAAAATAAAATTAGAATAATGGAATGAATCAATAAATGAGAGTACATCACGTGAAACTTGTGTGATAGGAGAAGAAAGATGGATTCACAGTGGATGACGGCGCGGCAGGCGGCGGAGCGGTGGGAGGTATCCTTGCGATACGCGCAGCGGTTACTGGCTGCCGGAAAAGTGCCGGGAGGGAGAAAATACGGACGGTCTTGGATTCTTCCGCTTAATACACCTAAACCAAGCATTTCGTCTCAGGCGCCGCTGTCTGCGAAAGCGCCAGGCGTGCTTCGAGTATCTTTTTTGTGGGATGGTCTTTTACCGGAACAAGAATTAGATACGGCGGTGCTTTCCCTAAAAAATGCGGCCATACGCAATCAATATTTGGGGGAAATTGCCTATATGCGCGGCGAATTTGTCCAGGCCAAAGAGTTTGCTGCCAAAGCCTTCACCTCTGATCAGCCTGTGTGTATTTGCGCATCCTTGTTTTTGTTGCTTGTTGCCATCAGCACTAACGATTTTGCGTTGTATAGCCGGGTTGAAGCGTCTCTTAAAGAACTTATCGAGAGTGATGCGGATGCGGACGTGGCCGTGCTGGCAGAGGCGGTTTTAACTACGGTGGCGGTGGGCATGTTTGCGCCGGCCATGGTACCAAGCTGGATCCGGGAAGGTGATTTTTCACGCTTGCCGCAAGAGGCGATTCCTTTTGGTTTGTACTTGCAGGTGAAATATCTGCAAAACCTGGCGGCTTATCCACAAATGGCTGCGGTTGCGCAAACTACCTATAATCTCTGCAAGGGACAAAGCGTGATGATGGACGTCTATTTGCTGCTTATGTGCGGTGCCGCCTGCGTTGGTCTCGATGACAAAGAGCGGGCGCGCGGCTATTTGCTGGAAGCGCTGGCAATTGGCATGCCGCATCGTTATATTACGCCGTTTGTGGAAAATGTTTCTACTTTTAACGGTCTTCTTGAAGAATGTGTCCAACAGCATTACCCTGAATGGTACAGACCCGTACTGGAACAGTGGAAACGAACCTGGAAGAACTGGGCGGTGTTTCATAACCGCTTTGCCCAGGATCATGTGCCGCTCATCCTTAATCTGCGGGAATATCGGATTGCTACTTTAGCGGCAAATCGTGTTCCTTACGCCCGGATTGCAGAACAAGAGAGGCTTTCTGTGGGCAGGGTGAGGAACATTATGCAGGAAATCTATTGTAAGTTGTTTGTGCGCAATCGGGATGAACTTGCGGCATTGGTACTGTGGACTCCAAAAACCGTGACATTTTCATAGCGAAATAGCACTGTTTGCTTATTTTATAAAAGCCTATACTAATGGTAGTATAGGCTTTTATAATTTTATCTGTTTTGTGTTTCCTGGCGGCTTTTCTATTTAGAAAGGAGGCGGTTAGGATGGGGGCTACGCGAGTGGTTTCTTGCTTGCTGCGGCAGCCGTATTTTCCTTTGGAGACAGGGATTCTCGGCCTGGGTGGTATGATTTTGGCTATTGCGGCGCTGCTTTTGGAACCGGCGGTACGAGGTTCTTTCCCTTACTACGTCAATGGTCTGTATGGTTTATTGCTGGTGCTCTTTGCCTTTCAGATTGTAGCGTTAGGGAAGACTCCCCTTGGAGAGTTCGGCCGTTCTTTTGTGGTGCTGGCGGGCGGCGGCGCTGTCGCTGCCGTAGGGGTTACGGCTTGCTGCATTCCTTCGTTTCAGCAGATTCCACGGCTAGTGTTGCTGGCTTGTTTTGGCGGCGGCTTTGTTTTATTGCTACGGTTGCTGACGGAACGGGAAAGGATACGCCAATGGTGGGCGCTGGGCGGTATTTTTCGACATTTGCTTTTTTCCAGTAGTGCGGTCTATGTGCTCTCCATGTTGACCGCCTTGATCTTGTGGCAGGAAGAAGGGGCGTTAGCGGGCGAAGCGGCTGGAGTGCTGTCTTTGTATGCAATCGCATTGTTCTATTTGGCTGCGGTGCTGCGCAAAATTTACTTTCGTTACCCTGGCTCGGATGCTCCTAAGCCGGGAGGAACGGAACTGTCGGCTGCGCAGGCGGTTTTATTGCTCCTAAGTCTTTTTATGATCTTGCTGGGGCTGCTGCTGGTGCCGGTGAGCTTGGGGTGGCTACCGTTTTCTTCTGGTGCTCAGCTTGGATTGCTAATGGTATTTTTTTCGCTGCAGATGCTGGCAGTGGGAGAAACGCCATTGGGGCCGTTTCCACGAAATTGGCTGCTTTTGGGCTGCAGCATACTCTTTGCGGCGGCTGGCCTCATTTCCTGTTTGCTGCCTGAGTTGCTGGTGGCTCCTTTGACACTATGGGTAGGAATGTTGAACATTACGAACGGTTCGGTGACGCTGCGAAACTGTTGGCGAACGGCTAGACAGCCGGGAGAAACACCTCCGCCTCAAATTGCTTTGGTAGGAGGACGCTTGTTTAAAGCACAGCTGCTCCTGGGCTTGCTGGCGCTGTTGTTCGGTACGTCCATGCTGCTGCCCGGTTTCATTCCAGAGCTGGTGACCGGTTTGATTCTGGCGGCCAACGGCGCGGCGCTGTTCGGTTTGGTATATTTGCTGCTCAAGCTGGAAACGCTTTTGCGATGCTAAAAAGGAGGGGAAAGCATGTTCAAGTTTGACGAGAAAAAAGCCTATCGAGCGCCTGTCAGTTTTTCTGGTTATGCCTTTGATCCGGATGCCAAAGCGGTTTACGGCGATGTGACCACTCTGGCGCTTACCTGTGAGACCGAAGAAGAACGCCTCGGCGCGTACTTGCCGGAAGGGTTTTCTTGTTCGGCACAGCAGCTCCAGATTGTGTATTCCCAAAGCCGCGAGGTGGAATGGATGGGAGGCTCCGCCTACAATTTGATCATGGCAGGCGTACCTGTCCGGTATCAAGGGAAGTGCGATACTTCAGAAGGCGTGTATGCGCTGGTCATGTGGGAAAACCATACGGTGCCGATTTTGACAGGTAATTTGGCGATGGGAATTCCCAAAGTGTTTGCGGATATTCAAGACTTGCATCGGCATCAAGACTCCTGCTGGACCAATGCTAGCTATGAAGGGCATACCTTTTTGGAGCTTCAAATGCAGGGCTTGCAAGCCTTGCCGAGCGACCAGGCTTCGTTTGGCGAGCAGGTGGTGAATTTGTTCGGCTGGCGCTATGTGCCGAAAGTCGGCGTGCCTGGGGCTGATTTGAGCCAGCCCATTGAATTTCCCCAGCGAATTACCACGGTGCAGGTGTGGAACGGCATCGGCGGCATAAAGTGGACGAAACTCACCCGGCTGCAGCATCCGGCGCACAGCCATATTATCGCGGCGCTGGCGGATTTGCCGGTGAAAAGCGTGAGTGCCGTATTGACGAAGGGGAGCATGATTCTACAGGAGGGACACGGGCGAGTACTGGCGTAGGAAAAAGCGGTTAAGAAAGCGAGGGATGGAGATGAAAGGGTATTACGAGGGAAAAGCGGCGGTTATTACCGGCGGCGCTTCGGGCATTGGTCTGGCGCTAGGGGAACTGCTCTTGTCGTTGGGGGCGAAAGCGGTGGTGCTGGCGGATGTCAACGCCGTAAAGCTGCAGGCGCAGAGCGAGAGGCTGTCGCAAGCGTATCCCGGCAAGGTGCTGGGCGTAGAAACCGACGTTACTTCTCAGGACGGCGTGAAGGAACTGATTGCCAGGGCGGCGGCTTTTGGCGGCGGACGGCTGGATTTGCTCTTTAACAATGCAGGGATAGGTGCGTTGAAGTCGTTCGAAAAAACAACAGACGAAGACTGGAAATTGGCCTTTGACGTAAACTTTTACGGCGCTCTCTACGGAATCCGCGCCGCGCTGCCCATCATGCGCGCCCAAGGGGGCGGGCATATCGCCAACACCGCTTCGGGCATTGTCTTTGTGCCCATGCCGGAGCAGACCATGTATAGCGCTACGAAATCTGCGCTTATGGGGCTGGGAAGTTCACTGCGTTATGAGCTGTGGGACGACAATATCCGCGTGTCTACTATTATTCCTGGGACGGTCATTACGGCCATCTGGGATGGCGTCAAGCCGCCAGCGGAAGCAATCACGCCAGCGCAAGCGGCGGCAGGCATTCTTGCGGGAGTTGCCCGCAACGAAAAGATTGTCATTGTTACCGAGCAGGACCGGCAAGGTGCCCAAAATGCCTATGCTCCGGAACGACAGGAAGGGATTGACGCCTATATGGTGAATATAGCCCGCAAACGCAAAAAAGGCATAATGAACGAGTATTAGAAGACGCTTTAACTGTGTGAAAAAAACAGAAGGAGTGCGCTTGAACGGCCAAGACTTTACGCCTGATTATGTGAGGAAAATGGCGGATGTCGGTTTTCTTCAGAGATGATACTCCAGACAGAAGCCTTAAAAGCGGCGCAGTGAGCGATAGCAGCCGCTGAAAAATAGTGATGTTTTTACCTGGAAACATCACTACCAAATACAGGAAAAAGAATCTATACTGACTAAGTATAGATTCTTTTTTTGTTCTAAATACCAACGCAAAGGAAGCGGTAGCATGCGAAAAATAAAAAGGGCTCTGCAGAAAAAAGCCGCCTTCTGGGCAGCCTTGAGCCTGGCAGCGTTGCTGCTAATGCCGCAGGCGGCAGAGGCGGGGGAAACGAGGACGTATACCGGCGATGGAAGTTTGCTGCAGGTTATTGATGGACGGGCAAATTCTTTTGGGCCGGCGGACCTGGCGAATGTCAGCGGGAACACGATTAGTGTTGATTATAGCTCGGGTACGGATCCAAACTATGTTTTTGGCGCGTTTAGTAACAGTGTAGGGGTTAGCTCCAATACTGTGGTTATCACTAGCGGCAGCGTATCTAATTCGGTTTTTGGTGGAGAATCAACTTGGGGGGACTGTGCCGACAACCGCGTAATCATCAGTAAGGGCAGCGTATCTTATCCGGTTTATGGTGGAAGCTCAGCTTATGGGGAGTGTGTCGGCAACAGCGTAATCGTTAATGGAGGCAGCGCGCGGGCCGTTGTCGGTGGACATTCTCAAGAGAAAAGTGCTGCAAACAATTCGGCAACTATCAACGGCGGCTTGGTCAATGATGGTGTTGCGGGAGGGACTTCTATTCTTGGCGATGCTATCGGCAATACAGTGACTGTTAATGGTGGCAAAATAGAGAATGCTCAGAGCGGCTTTTCAGGCGGCAACGCCTCTGTTCACGGTAATTCTATGGGGAACAAGGTGACGATCAATGGCGGAATCGTAGACTTATGTGTCGAGGGTGGTACTTCTGCGTATGGCAGCGCCACAGGCAATTCTGTTGTCATCAGTGGTGGAAGTGTAGGCGGAGATATTTATGGAGGAAGAGCTTATCGTGACAGTGCAACTGGCAACAGCGTGACCATCAGCGGTACTCCTACTCTAAACGGTATTTTGTATGGAGGGTATAAAGACTCTGGAAATGGCGATATCTGGACCGGCAATACATTGAATGTCAAGACCTCCGGTATGAGCGCCAAGGGCGTCGCCAACTTCCAGTACTACAATTTCTACTTGCCTGTTACCCTTGTCGCCGGTGGCACCATGCTTAGCGTAATAGATGCTGTCGTCATCTCCGGCTCCACTATCGGCGTAGGCATCAATGGCAGCACCACGGCGCTTCGTTCGGGAGACCGAGTCACGCTGCTTTCTGCCGGCGGCGGGCTTACTGCCGGTGGTATTAATACTCGGGCAGTTGGCTTGCAGGGGATCGCGCGGATTTATGATTTTGATTTGACCACAGATGCTAGCCATTTGTACGCAACTGCGGTCAGTGAAGCGCGGAGCAATCCCCAAGTAAAAGCTTTGAGCGAAGGACAGGCCAGCACGGCGGCTTTCTTAAACCAGGGCGCGGACATGCTCACCGGCCAAGGGTTGCAGAATGCCCGTGGCGCCAGTACCGGGAGTGGCGGCCAGCTCGCAGGCTTTGCGGCCTTTGGCGGCAGCAGCCTGCGCTATGAAACAGGCTCCCATGTGGATGTCAACGGCTTTTCGCTGGTAGTCGGCGCGGCCAGTGAAAAGGAAAACGCCCAGGGCACTTTTGCGCGCGGCCTTTTTGTGGAGCACGGCTGGGGCAGCTACAGCACCTACAACAGCTTCAGCAACGCCGCGTCGGTTAAAGGCGACGGCGACACCCAGTATACCGGCGCAGGCTGGCTGGGGCGGTGGCAGAAAAAAAGCGGCCAGTATCTGGAAGGCTCGCTGCGGGCCGGACGGGTGAGCAATAAGTTCAGCAGCGGCGACATCGGTGCGGCGGGGACGAACTCCTCCTTTGACGTCAGCGCTCCTTATTACGGCTTACATATCGGACTAGGCCAAGAAACCGACCTGGGCAACCATAAAAAACGTGATATCTATGCGAAGGTGCTGTGGACGCACCAAAACGGCAGCAATGCCACCGTGCAGGGCGACAACTTCCGCTTTGACGCTGTGGAGTCCCTGCGCGTCCAGGCCGGAACCAAATGGCTGCACAAAACCAATGAAAACACCACCTTGCGCGCCGGTTTAGCCTACCAGTATGAACTTGGCGGCCAAGCCGACGCCACCGTAAACGGCAGCGCCGTGGAAGCGCCAAGCCTCAAGGGCGGTACGGGCATCTTGGAGGTGGGCCTGACCAAAGAAAGCAAAGACGGCAAAGGTCCGACCTTGGATTTTGGGCTGCAGGGCTTTTGCGGCAAAGCGCGCGGGGTAGCCGGCACGATGCAGGCTTCCTGGAAATTTTAAACGGCAGTGAAGCTCGGCCATTTTGGCCGAGTTTTTTTGTTCAAAGATCGGTGAGGAAACTGTATGGACGGAGTTTCTTATAACAATGAAGATAAAATTAATAATGAGATATTGACTTGCAAATAAGAATTGTTTATTGACAATATTTAATTGAATTTTTAGAATATAATTACAGAATATAAGTCGAAAAAGTTTTCTCAAAGATAGTTATGGTAAAGTGAACATTGAGAACGTATCTTTTGAGAGTATAGTTAGTGAAGTCTTAAATTAAAAGGGAGTATATGTAAACTTTATGAAGAATAAAAAGTACTTCACAAAAGTTATGTTGCTTTCAAGTCTGTTGCTCCTTGACCAATCTATCGCTTGGGCTGATACGGCGATTAGCGTTCCCAAGGATGTCCGAGAGACGATTGAAAATGCCAAGAGCGATTTCAATAATCTCGAGGCTCGTAAAATCCAGAACGAACGCGAAGCTGGTTATAAAAAAGATGCGTCAGACTGGGTAGAAAGAGCGGGGAATTCGGTAGCGCAGCTTAAAAGCGATCTGCAGAGCGCCAAAGCGAGGCTTGAACGGGCCCGCCTGGAGATTGAGCAGGCAGCCGTTGCGAAGGAAGAGGCGCAAGCCTCCCTGAACGAGGCGAAAATACGGCAGCAAGCCATGCAGCAGCAGGTGCAAGACGCTTACGATGCGGCAGCGGCTGCTTCGCAGAGAGCCAATGCCCTAGTACGCGCTTCCTGGGACAGAGAAGCGGAGATTCAGCGGCTGGTCGACAGCGGAGCCGCACTGCCTGGCGCACCGGAAGAGTATATTGTGGATTGGTCTGCGACGGTTCGCGCGCAGAATCGGGCGGAGCAGCTTCTGGCGGACGCTCGTCGTTTGGATGCTGAAAATGCCGGAAGTGATTGGCGGCTGGGAGAGAAGACCGATAAGCTGATTGCTGCGGAGAGTCGCTCAGCTAGTGCGAAGCAGGAACTTGCCTTTGCCATGGAAGCGGAAGCTGCTTATACTGAGGCGTTGGGTAAGGCCGAGGATAACCTGAGTCGTGCTGTATCTATGCAGGGCGACTTATTGTACAAGCTGGCTCATCCCAGTGTTTATTCATTTTCTGCGTTTGATACAGGGCTTAATTTTTATTCCTGGCGAAGCGGCAGTGGCAGCGGCTATCAGATGGTGCAGCCCTGGCAATATAGGTTTGGGAAAGACAGCTATTCGTTTAGGCTGTCTACTGCCTATGTAATGGCTCATAACGGAGCAGCCGGGCGGGACGGCAGTATCAATACCTTGGCGGATACAAAGATCAATCTGTTTAAACGGGTGGAACATAAACAGTACAGTGTTGACTATCTTTTTAATTTGACTTTGCCCACGGGAAGCGCCAGTCTAAACGCTAAACAGCGCAATGCAAGAATGTCGGACGATCTAGTTGAACTTGATCCCTATGGCAAGGGCTGGCAGATGACGCCGGGGATACAGATGAACTGGCAGCAAAGCGAGACGATTAAATGGACCGCAGGAACGGGATATCTCTTTGGTCGATCATACGACCAAACGAGTGACATTCCCGGTGATACGGTTTCGCCTGGCTACGAATGGCGAAAATTTCTGAGGTATCAGCTAGCGGAAAAGAAGCGACAGTTTGTGGCGGAAATCGTCAATACCAGTTATGGGAGAACTACGTATCAAAACAACAATTCCTATCATTTAAAAGACGGCTGGAACTATCGATTGACCTATAATAAGGTCTTGGATGATACGAAGGAATTACTGTTCTACTACTGGCTGGAAAACGCAGGGCGAAACGATCAAGGCGCACAGAATACGAATAATGCCTATACGCAGTATTTCGGAAGCGCCTGGAGCAAGAAACTGAATGCAAAAGATACCTTTAAACTATCCTTTGATGTGATGCGTACCAATGGGAACCGTTATGACGGTCTTCAAAGCTATACGGACGCGTTGGGAAATCCTCAATATTACTATGTTGAAGTTATGGGGCGTACTAAATATACGTTTTCTCTGGGATACGAGCGAAAAATAAACGCGAACGATCGGTGGTCAGCAGCGCTTCAGTATTTCAAGATGAGAGATGGCGCTTCTACGATTGGCGATGCGCCGAAGAACTATAACGGTTTCAATCTATCTTTGTTTTATCATAAAGCGCTGTGAGGCTAACGCTGCGGAAAGGATGGTGCTGCTTGTATACGATTCCTAAAAGCAATAAGAAGTTTGGCAAGCTTTTGTTTGTAGCTACCGTTCTTTCGACCATTATTTATATGGCGTGGCGGATTATTTTCACGATTCCCCTTGATCTGGGATACTGGGCTTTGTTTTTTGGTTTGGGGCTGGTGGTTGTAGAATTTGTCGGTATGTTGGAGGCCTTCGAGCACTACTATAATATGTCTCATATTGAAACCCTCAAAAAACAGAAGCCTCCGGTAGACTGGTATCCACATGTGGATGTACTCATTGCGACGTATAACGAACCTCCAGCTCTTCTGGAAAAAACCATTAACGGCTGTATTAATATGGAATATCCGGATCTGAGCAAGGTGCATATCTATGTCTGTGATGACAATCGTCGCGAAGAAGTAGAAGCGCTGGCGAAAAAAATGGGTGTTAACTATATCAAGCGCCAAGACAACAAGCATGCTAAGGCCGGTAACTTTAACAATGCCCTTGCGGTGACGTCTTCGCCGCTGATTGTTACGCTGGATGCGGATATGATTCCACTTCGTACGTTTTTAATGACCCTTATTCCTTATTTTTATGCCGAAGAAGTGGTGCGCCAAGAGCGGGAGAAGAATTCGCGCATTCCGGAACTTAAAATAGGCTTTATTCAGTCGCCGCAGTGCTTTTACAATCCTGATTTGTTTCAATTCAATCTCTACTCGGAACAGGACATTCCTGACGAGCAAGATTATTTTTATCGCGATGTGCAAATTTCCCGAAACCGTAGCAATACGGTTATCTATGGCGGCACCAATACGGTCATTTCCCGGCGGGCCTTAGAGGATGTCGGCGGCTTTTTTACCGGTGTTATTACGGAAGATTTTGCCACGGGTATCATGATTCAACGAAAAGGATACCGTTGTTTTGCTGTTGACGAAGCAGTAGCGACCGGACTTTCTCCTGACGATTTAAAGAGCTTGATTAGTCAGCGGCGTCGCTGGGCCAGAGGCTGTATTCAGACCTTGAAGGCGACTAATTTCCTTTTTGGTAAAGGATGGTCGTTAGGGCAGCGAATTGGCTATTTGTCATCCGTTCTTTATTGGTATGCGCCGATTAAACGCTTTTTTTACATTGCTTCGCCGATTGCGTTTGCCGTATTCGGCATTACGGTTGTCAAATGTACGATTTACGAGGTGCTGCTGTTCTGGCTTCCTATGTATGTTCTGCAGTCCCAGGCGTTAAAGAGGCTATCGGGCAATATACGCAATACCCGCTGGACCAACGTGTACGAAACCATCATGTTTCCGTTTCTTTTTGTAGCAGTGATTATGGAAACGCTGGGCATCAGTATGCGCAAATTTGCGGTTACGAAAAAAGACGGTGTGAAAGAGGATCTTCGCAGTTATCAGTATATAAAAGGACTTCCGCATTTGCTCTTGGCTATATTTACGGTGCTAGGTATTGTAAACTGCATTTACTACACCTTTGCTACCGGTTCTATGACCTATTTTGCAATCATCTTCTGGCTGGTCATCAATCTGTACAATTTATTGATGGCCGTATTCTTTACCTTTGGGCGCGAAGTCAGGCGGGCCAGCGAGCGTTATGTGGCTGACTTGTCGTGCGGCATTTCCTGGCGTGGTTTTGCGTTGGTAAGCCGGACGATTGACATTTCTGAACATGGATTTTCTACGGTATTTCCTCAACCGCAATACATTCCGGACGATGTGGATCTGGAAGGATACCTGGCTAATGATCGATTTCGTGCGTCCTTTACCTGCCGAATCGTAAAAGTGACGTATGTTCGCGGAGAGTACCATTATGCATTTCGTATTGTCGAGCCAGCTGATTTTACGAATAAAATGGCGCTGTACAGCATTGTGTATGACCGGCTGCCGTCATTGCCGGATGAGCTGGTATCGTCCATAAGCCTGCTGGATGATCTGGTGAAAAATATACATCGTAGGCTGCCGCAAGAAGATTATTCCAATCGCAGGCTGCCGCGCATTCAAGTCAACCGGTTATATGAAACGCTGGCTGGCGATGTAGTGCGGCTCGTCAATTTTAACTATATGTATGCGTTGGTGGATTCGCCGGAGAAATCGGAAACACCAGAAAAGATGACTATTTTGGTTAGTGAAAGTATTTCCTTTATATGCTCATTGATGCGCAAGGACGTAGACGGCTGTTCGTTGTATCAAGTGGTGAACTTTAAGGATTTTGTTTACTTGCCGGGCTTCTACGAGGTACTGAGCCAATGGACCGACGAACATGGTAATCATATGTATCCAAGCGTACAAACGGAGAAGAAGGGAAATGAAATACGTGATTTTGATGAAAGAGCGTATATATAAGCTTCTGTTTTTAACGCTTCTGGCGATGCTGTTTACCTTTTCGGCTATCGCCGCCCCTGTGTTGCAGGGAACGCCAAAACTTCACACTTCGGAAGCCGTTCATTTTACCCTTGCACAGCAAGGCGGCGCGTATTTGCTCAAGGGGGACACCCGGGGTCTTCCGCAGGCAGACTATACGCTGACCTTCGCCATGTACGGCTTAACTCGCTGGGGCGGCTGCGACGCAGTAGCCTTTGCCATTGAAAACAACAGCAATGTAGCGGTTAGGCCGGAGCTGTCGGTAAAATTAAGTCCGTTAGTAGTATTAAAAGCAGTCGGTCCTTGCCAGTGGCAAGAGGAAAACCAGCCGCCGTTGGTGGTAATGCCTCAAGACGGGGGTGTGGCGGTTCCGCCGAGAAAACGAGGTCAGCTCATTGTGCCCTTTGCCTCCTTGCAGTATCGGGGCAAGAATTACCCGGTTGACTACTTCACGGCTTGGACGGTGGATTTTCATGTGCCTCAGGAGGCTGTGGTGGATCTGCGGCTTGAAAATTTCTTTTTGTACCCGCAAGGTAGTGCCTTAGTCAAGAATATTGCGCAGGCGCCTTCGATAACCGGGGAAGATTCCCTGCAAGCGCCGCAGCGAGATGCGGAAAGTATTGCTCAGTATCGCCTGGACAAGAACCTGCCGGGTACGTTCCAATTGGCTGCGCCGTATGGAGGGGTTTCCATTAGCGAAAACGGCAAGCTGAGAATAACCAACCAAGCCGCCGCAGGAAAGGTAAGAATTCTTGCGCTGCTTCCCAATGGCCAGCAAGTTGCTAAAGATGTGTTTGTTCAGGCAGACGCAGCGGCTGGCACGGTTGCTGCCGAAAAGACGGCGGACTCTATAGCGAATTTGTTTTTTCAGGAGGATTCCTACCGGCTGTTGCGCTATATGCTGCTCGTTTTGGCGGCGGTAGCAGGTATAATTTTGTTTTACGGAAATAGAAAGCTGCGGCGGAAAGCGGAGGAAGTGAACCAACAATGATGTTTTCCAGCATTGCCTTTATCGTATATTTTTTGCCGCTGGTAGTGGCGATCTGCTACGTTCTAAAATATCGTCCGGTGCAGAACCTCTTTTTGCTGCTTGCCAGCTTGGTTTTTTATGCCTGGGGCGATGTGCAGGGAACGGTGTTTTTACTTTGCTCTATGGGAGTGAACTATTTGTTCGGCGTAGCGATAGTGAACAATCGGCGTTATGGGAAATATACCATGTATGCTGGAGTCGCTTTCAATTTGTGCGGCCTTATCTATATCAAGTACACTGGCTTTCTGCTAAATAGCATGGAATGGGGGCTGCTTTCTCAGATTATTCCTAGTTTTGCATTGCCGCTGGGAGTTTCTTTTTATACGCTGCTGGCTATTTCGTATTTGATAGAAGTGTACCGTAGAAATGTGACGTATCCGGAAAATCCTGTGAATGTAGGTTTGTATCTTTCCTTTTTCCCGACTGTAGCGGCAGGACCTATTATAGGTTATCAGCAATTTGAGCCGCAGCTGCTTCGGCGCAAAGAAACTACGCGTGCTTTTTCTACTGGCTTGTGCCGATTTGTTCTTGGGCTAGGAAAAAAATTATTAATTGCCAACAACCTGGCCGTTGTAGCGGATCACGCATTTGCTATGAGCGCTTCAGGAGCTATCCCCATGTCCTTAGCCTGGCTGGGGGCTATATCCTTTGCACTGCAGATTTTCTTTGACTTCTCCGCTTATTCGGATATGGCAATTGGCTTAGGGCGGATGCTGGGCTTTGACTTGCCGGAAAACTTCAATTACCCCTACATGGCTGCGACGATGACCGAATTTTGGCGGCGCTGGCATATGTCGCTGATAGGATGGTTCAAGCGCTATGTGTTTATTCCATTAGGCGGTTCAAGGGTGAAAAATACGGATCTGCTGATTTATAATCTCTTTATCGTATGGGTGTTGATTGGAATATGGCATGGCGTCGGGTGGAATTTTTTCCTATGGGGTCTCTTGCAATTTCTGGCTATTGCGGCGGAACGGCTTCTTGAAATCTTTGATAGGGAAGAACCATATTTCTGGCAGTATCTTTATGTGTTCTTTTTTGTCTGCATTTCCTGGACCTTGTTTCGCTCGGAGTCTTTACTGGCGGCGGGGGTTTACTTTAGCTCCCTTTTTGGCAGCGGGGGATTGTGGAGCGACTATGTCTGGATGTTTTTAAAGGAAAACCTACTGACCTATGTCTTGGCGTTCCTTTTCATGACGCCTGTTGCCAGACGTTTTAATACTTGCGTAGTAAATGGCGTATATGAACGATATGGTAAAGCCATCATGGTTTTTTATCCGCTCTTTCTCCTATTGGTTTTTTTGCTTTCCTTTGCAGTTTTGCTGAAAGGCCCCTATATGAACGCCGGACTCGCATTTGTGCGCTAGGGGGGATATGATGATAAAAGAGTATTTTTTAGCTAAAAGCATTGCCGCTGCAGTGATCGCCGTTCTATGGGGCGCTCTTGTCTGCGGCAGCATCGCGTCCTTGGCAGGACAGTCGATACCGTCGCTCTTGCCTTTGAGAGAAAACGAGGCTGTTTTTGATAAGGCGTATATGACCAAGATCAATGGAACGTTGACGGAAAATGTGCTAGGACGCTCTGTGTTTTTGAATTTGTACGGCTTGCTGCAACGGCTTCTGGACAAGAAAGAAGAGAGCAATTTTGAAATCGTCAAAGATGAGCAGGGCTTTGGCCATTATATGTACTTTGGTGAGAAGGGAAGCTTCGATTCGGAACTGGTAGAGCGTGTGGCGGCACTGCAAGCTGCGGCAGCGACCCAAAACACAAAGGTAGTTTCCGTGATTCCCCTGGATCGGAGCATTGCCGGTTACACTACCTTTGCCAAAGGGCTTCCAAACGGCTATTTTAATGAGCGCGGGGATTTATACGCTGCCGCATTGCAAGAAAAGGGAATTCCCTACTTAGATCTTAGGGAAGCGGCAAAAGAAAGCGCTTTAGATCCAGCTGGGCTGTTTTTTCGTACGGATCACAATTGGCGGGTGGAGACGGCGTTTTGGGCGTATGTGGAGCTGGCTCATTATCTGGAAAAAACACAAGGCTTTCAGGCAGATGCTTTTTATCTGAACAAGGCAAACTATAACTTTATCCGTTACTCCGATTACTTAGGCGCGATGGGCCGAAAAACGGGAAAATTTTATCTGGGGCTGGATTCGTTTACTCTGGTTTATCCAAAGTTTTCTACGAACTTTTTCCTTGAAATCGATGAAGGAACTAATAAAACGACCTCTTATGAGGGGCGTTTTGAAAAAAGTCTGCTGTCTCAGTATCCTTTTGCAACGGAGGCGGATCTCTTTGACCCGTCCAAGGACAAATATTCGGCGTATTTGCATGGGTACTATCCGGTAGGACATATTGTGAATAAGAACAACCCTGCTGGACCCAAAGCGCTCTTTATAAAGGATTCCTTTGCGCATCCGGTTATCGCGTTTTTTGCTAATTTGTGTTCGGAAGTATGGATTATAGATCCCAAGCAGTACAAAGGCAGCTTGGAAAGCGTTATGGCAGGAAAGCGAATTGATTATGTATTTTTACTGTTTTCTCTGCCGGATACCGTGAAAGAAGCCGTACCGCTCTACCGATAAGCGGCAGTGCGGACGCATGAAAGCTAAGCGGTGCTGAAGAGCGAGAAAGGAGGCGCGTTAATTGCAAGTGTTCATTTTTCTAGTTGGGTTTTTACTTGCTTTTTCGGGAGCGCGGGTTGGTTTTGCAGAAGCGGCGATGCCTTTTAGTAAAGCCATCAACATCGGCAACGCCTTGGAAGCCCCTAAAGGAACTCCTTGGGATGTTACCTTGGAAAACGAGTATTTTACAGTTGTAAAAAAGGCGGGCTTTGACTGTGTCCGCTTGCCGGTGCGGCTTTCGGATTATGCCAAAGATCAGCCAGGGTATGTGTTGGATGAGGCCTTCATGAAAAAACTGGATGGTCATATTCGTTATGCGCTGAAGGAGAATCTGTATGTTATTCTTGATTTTCATCATTTTGATGAAATCATGAAAGACCCAGTGCGGTATCATGACGTGTACCTGGCTGTGTGGCGTCAAGTGGCGGAGCGGTATAAAAACTACTCGGACCGTTTGGTCTTTGAGGTTTTGAACGAGCCGCATGATCAACTAGGCGGTGAGCTGTGGAATGAGTATCTGGCGGAAGCTGTGACGATTATACGCAAGAAAAATCCCCGGCGCTATATTATTGTCGGCGGAGATTCATACAATTCCATAGATAGTTTGTCGCGGCTGCGCTTGCCGGATAGTGAAAAGCTGATTTTAACGGTTCACTACTATGAACCGCCGGAGTTTACCTTTCAAAACCACCAATACCTTGGATATGAAAACTATAAGGACGTAGCCTGGACTGGTTCGGAGGAAGAACGGCGGTACCTAGCCAGGCGTTTTGACGTGATAAAGCAGTGGGCTCAGGAACAGCAGATTTCAGTTTTTCTGGGCGAGTTCGGCGTCAACGAAAATGTGCCCGAAGATATGCGCGCGGCGTGGACGACGGCGGTGCGGCAGGAGGCGGAAGTGAATGGCTTTTCCTGGGGGTACTGGGAATTTGGTTCGTTTTTTGGCGCCTATGACATAAAAAAACGACAATGGAAGCCTTTTCTTTTAGATGCGTTATTGAAGTGAAATTTTAAGAAGAGGGAAAGAGAAAAAGACGTTACAGTGAGAAATCATTGAGGCGTCTTTTCATTTGTATGCGATAGTGTTCGTTAGAAAGGTTGAAATACAGAAAATAGAAGCCGATGTTAGCCTATAAGGGGGCTGTGCTTTCGTTGTTTGAGAGAAGCAGTTTAAGCAGGAAAAAAGAGGTAATGAAGGGAACAGTTATTTTAAGAGGAATTGGCATGCAGAAAGAGGTGTAAGTGTGACGCAGGAATGGAAATTGGCGCTTTTTCAGCCGCAAGACGCTGCCGGGGTAGTAGCGCTGTATCGGGAAGTGTACGGGGACTCCTATCCGGTGGCGGAGGTATATGATCCCAAAGCGCTGGTGCGCCAGGAAGAAGAGGGCGTTACCTGGCGGGCGGTAGCGAGAAATGAGGTCGGAGCGGTAATCGGTCATATTGCTTTTTACCGCTCCACGCCGCCGAACTCCAAGCTGTATGAATGTGGCCAGCTTATGGTGTGCCACGAATGGCGGCAAACCTCTGTAGGCTTTGCCTTGATGGAATATGCGCTGGCAGAAATTCCGCGCCAGCGCGGGTTGGAGCAGAGTTGGGGCGAAGCGGTTTGCAATCATTTGTTCACGCAAATGATGATGACCAAGCGAGGTTATCATGAAACTGGCTTAGAGGTAGCGTTGATGCCGGGAGACGCTGCCAAGGGCGGCGAGCGAACCTCGACGGTACTGATTTTTTCGTCTCCTGGCGAAAGCGGCCAGACGGTGTATGTGCCGCAGGTGTATCAAGAAGCGTTTGCGTTGCTGTATGGCGAGTTGGCGGAAGCCTGTAACTTTGTCGAGGCGACGGCTCCGCTGCCGCAGGCGGTGGCGACGGAAGGCTCTATCGAGATGTTTGCCGGAGCCGGTGTGGCGCGCTTGTCGATTACTAACATCGGTGCTGATTTTGAGGCGAAGGCAGCCTTGTGGGAAAGCCAGGCATCCGCAGCCGGGACGGTGGTATTGCAGGCTTTCTTGCGGCTGGGGGATGAAACGATCGGGGCGGCGGTAGAGATACTGCGGCGGCGCGGCTATTTTCTGGGCGGCGTCTTGCCGGGCTGGTACGGCGGAGATGGTTTGCTGATGCAAAAAGTGTCCATCGCCGTGGATGAGAAAGCTATCCATGCGTACACCAAGAAGGCTAAGGCGATTAAGGCGCTGGTTTTGAAGGACTGGGCGGATGTGTGCCCGCAATCGTGGGGCGGAGTGCTGCGCTTGGCGGCGGCTAAATGGCCGGAAAAGACAGCGGCGGTATATCCGCAGAAGAACCGTTCGTATACGTATGCGCAGCTAGATGCAGAAGCGGCGCAAGTGGCCAAGGGTCTTATGGCGTTGGGAATGGAGCGCGGCGAGCATGCTGCTATCTGGGCGTTTAATATTCCGGAATATCTTTCCGTGCAGTTTGGCTGCGCCAGAGCCGGGGTGCCGCTGGTGCTGCTGAATACCAATTATCGGGCGTACGAGCTGGAGTATGTACTGCATCATTCCGATGCGACGGTGCTGTTTTTAGAAGTGCAAGGCAGTGGCGCGGAGGCTTGGCTGGAGGTGCTTCGTTCGGTGCGGGAACGTTTGCCGAAGCTGCGTAAGGTGGTGTTTTTTGGCGCTGCCGAAGCCGAGGATGTTCTTCTCTGGCCTGATTTTTTGGCTGGCGGAGCTACAGTGGAGGAAGAAGTGTATAGACAGCGCTGCAACGAGGAACGCTCGCAAGAGGTGTTTATACTGCAATATACGTCGGGAACGACAGGCGTGCCTAAAGGAGTCGTGCATTGTCAGCAGGCGTACCTGTGTAATGCTAGAGCCTATGGAGAGCGCCAAGGGCTGACGACGTCTTCGGTGTTGTGTTCGGCGCTGCCTTTCTTTCATGCCTACGGCAATGCGGTGATTTTAACATCCCTGTATTATGGCGGAACGTTGGTGGGCGTAGAGCGGTTTCAAGCTCCCGTGGTGTTGCAGGCGATCGCGGAACAGGGTGTTACCAGCTTGTCCGGTACGCCGACGATGTTTGTGGCGCTGTTGGAGGAATGGGAACGCAATTCTTATGATACAAGTTCATTGTGCGTGGGCGATATGGCGGGCGCCAGCTGTCCGCCGGAACTGGTACAGGCGGTGATTGAGAAGCTGGGAGCAACCGGGTTTAGCTGCCTGTACGGCTCTACGGAAGTGATTATTGCGTCTTTAGCCGGCTCCGCAAGACCGCAAGAAGAGCGGATAAACTATGTCGGCACGGCACTGCCGGGGATGGAACTGCGCATTGTTAAAGCGGGGACGACGGAAGAAGTCCCCCGAGGCGGTGAAGGTGAGCTGTGTGTGCGCGGACAGTCGACTATGTTGCGGTATTATAAGATGGAAGAAGAGACGCAAAAGGCTGTAGATGCTGAGGGCTGGTGGCATAGCGGCGACATGGCTGCCATTGATGCGGCGGGCTGCTGCCGTATCACGGGACGTATTAAAGACTTGATTATCCGCGGCGGTGAAAATATAGGCCCTGCGGAAATAGAAACCTTTTTGATGACGCACCCCAAGGTGCTCGAGGCGCAGGTGGTTGGCGTTCCCAGCGAATATTACGGCGAAGATATTGTGGCCTTTGTGCGGCTGCAAAAAGGAGAAAGCGCCAAGGTACTGGAACTAAAGCGGTATTGTCGGGAGCGGATTGCCTTAAACAAGGTGCCCTTTATGTTTTTCTTCGTAGAGGAATTTCCTCTGACCGCCAGCGGAAAGGTGCAGAAATTTAAGCTGCGCGAAATGGCGCTGCAAAATTTAGCCAAGCAGTAAATGAATAAGGGAGGAACAAACTATGGATACAAAGGAGATTGAAAAAATAATTCGGGGCATTTTAGCGGAACGAGTACCTGGTTTGAAGGCCGAGGACATTGCTCCGCAAGCGGAACTCTCCTCGTTAGGGCTGGATTCTCTGGCTTTCAGCTGGGTTTTGGCCGATTTGGAAGAAGCCTTTGATATTGTGATGCAGGGGTCGGATATTTTGCACCTGAAAACCTTGGCGGCGGCGGTTGAATACGTAGCCAAGCGGCTGCAGGAAGCATAAAGTGTATTGATAAAAGAAAGTAAAAGCCAACAGCAATAGTTGCTGTTGGCTTTTACTTTCTTTTTATATAGTATCTTCCTAAAAAGTGCATACTTTTATAATGGGAGCAATGTAGCTATAATGAAAAAAACAAGCTGCTTTCTCATAACGCGGCTTTAACAGGAGGAATGTAGAATGCCGGTTATTACGATAGAAGGCGCTCTCATGAATGTGGAGCAAAAACGAAAACTAGCGAAGGTGTTGACGAGAGAAGCGGCGGAGATTATGAGCGTGCCGGAGGCGGCTTTTATTGTACTGTTGAAAGAAAACAGCCATGAGAATATTGGCGTCGGCGGGACGTTGCTTGCGGATAGGAAGAAATAAGGCAAACTCTAGTGAAGGAGGCGTACTAAGATGGGGAAAAACATTTTGGTTTTGACAGGAAGTCCGCGCAAAGGAGGCAATAGCGAAAAAATGGCGGATGCCTTTATTGCGGGAGCGCAGGAGGCGGGCCATACGGTTATGAAATATGCGACTGCCGATAAAACGATTAAGGGCTGCATTGACTGTCAGACCTGTTTTAAAAAAGGCGCGGCGTGTTCCATTTCTGATGATTTTAACGAACTGGCGTCGCACTTGGCAGCGGCGGATATGCTGGTGCTGGCAACGCCGCTGTATTGGTTTTCTTTTCCGACGCAGCTGAAAGCGGCGCTGGATAAGATGTATTCCTTTTTGATCGCTGAAAAGCCTTTGGCGATTAAAGAGTGCATTTTGTTGGTAACCGGCGGCGACAAGGAAGAAAAGGTATTTGAAGGTATTGTTCGCTCGTATCAGCTCATGCTGGAGTTTATGGGCTGGCAGGATCGTGGCGTGATTGTCGTGCCGGGAATGCATGATAAAGACGAGATCCTAAAGACGGACGCTTTGGAACGAGCGAAAACCCTGGGGGAAAGTTTATAAAAAAGAAGAATCTCTAGTGAGACTACCGCTTGGTAAAAGAAAGCCGGCCGCTGCATCCTTGATTTGCAGAGGCCGGCTTTTTTCATACTTATTCCGCTAACGCCAATAATCCGCTGCGACCACGACGGCTTCGGATTTTTTCGGTGGATTGCAGGAGATGTAAAGCCTCTCGAATTCGGCTTTCCGGCTCCTGTAGCTTTATAGCTAGGGAACGTCGCCCGATTGCATAATGCCCTTCATTGGCTTGACGCACTTCTCGATACACTTTCTGCGCAAGCAATTGAAGGTCGTTGTTTGTTGACGCTTTATCTGGATGCTCGGTGGTGGGCGGTAGGAGAAAAGACGGTGGAAGCCAATGGGCTTTGGGCGCTGCATCTGGTGATAACGTTGTGAGATATTCGACTAAATTTTGCAGTTCGCGAATATTTCCAGGCCATTTGTAGTTAAGAAGAGATTCTTTAAGGTAGGAAAAATAGTGTTCCGGTGCAACCGAGAGGTCTTTCTGGTTGTACATGGCTGTTGCCAACAATAAAACATCTTGACCTCTTTCGCGTAGTGGAGGTATGTAGATGGGCAAAACATGCAAACGATAATATAGGTCTTCGCGGAAAGTGCCTTCTTGTATTTTTCGTTCCAGGTTTTGATTGGTTGCAGCAATGACACGGACGTTAATGGGAATAACTTTGGAGCTGCCAACTCTGCGTATTTGCTTTTCCTGGAGAACGCGTAGCAGTTTTACTTGGAAAGACAGCGGTGCGTCACCGATTTCATCTAAAAAGATCGTTCCTTGATTCGCCTCTTCGAAAAGCCCTACAGCACCCGTGCGGTTGGCGCCAGTGAAAGCGCCTGCGACATGACCGAATAGTTCGCTTTCCAAAAGATTCTCAGAAAGAGCCGCAAAGTTGACGGCTACAAACGGACCGTTGCGACGAGAAGACGCATTGTGGATTCCTTGCGCAATAAGCTCTTTTCCGGTGCCGCTTTCACCGCGGATTAAGAGGGTGGAATCAGATGCCGCCATTTTTTTGGCCATGGTAAGTGTTCTTGTAATGGCTTTGCTTTTGCCAATGATTTTTTCTAAGGTATACGGAGCAATGCTGTGCTCGCGAATTCTTTTTTCGCGTACTAATTCCTCAAGGCGATGTATTTCAGCTACATCGTGATAACTGTTTTTGCTAAGAGTTATAATATCTCGCACATAGTTTGCAGATAAGAATTCTGCGTACACAGAAATTAGATCTAACTTTAACAATACTTCAACAATCGTAGTAATGTCGATCAAACGTGTTTTTATATCAATAACCGTTTCCACAAAATCAGGCACTAACTGCGTTTCGCCCGGAGTTACGGCAATTTTTAGTTGCGGATATTGGTTCATCTCCGGACAGCAAGGATGATAATTGATGTGATCGATGCCCAACGTTTGCAATAAAGCGATCGTGGTATTGGTGCTTGTCATTAAATCGTTTACTAGTAGCACATCGGTTCCAGAGGGGATTGTCAGCAGCTTTTTTACTTCATGGTAGTTGATGGAACGTCTTGCTATCAGTACTTCCGCTTGTGGAGAACAGATGCTTTTGCCCCACGAGTGGGCTTCTTCGCTGGCAAATAGAACGACATCTGCTTGAAATTCTTTTGGCGGCTTCTCTCGCAGAAAGTATTGGCTGATATTTACGTTATTGCCCATGATTTGTTGTAATTGCTGCGTGCAAGCATGGGCAGTATTTTCTCCCATGGCGACAACGGCCAAAGATTTCAAAGGGAATTCCTCCTAAATAATTATATTCCCTTTAAAATTCCCTTTTTATCCCGATTTATCCTTCTTTTAAGAGGAGGATAGTTCTCAATATCCCTATTTTGGGCATTTTTTGGAGGCGATTTTTAAAAAATACTTGGCACGGGCCTTGCTAAGATAATAACAACGCGCGAAGTTCATCTATAACAGGAGGTATTTATGGAAACTAAAAAACAAACAAATACGATTCAAGTCGGCTGGATTGGTTATGTAGCATTTTTTGCTGCCATTTTGCTGTTTTCCGGAATTTTTTCTTCAAGTGAAGGCCCTTGGAAGGTTCTTGATTTTAATGTTTTGAATGGAAGCTTTGGGAAAATTCAAGGAGCCTCGTCAAGCTTTACATTTCGAGGTGCAAACGGAACCGGTGCGCGTGACGGCTTTCTCTTTGCTTTGGAATTAATTCCAGCGGTTATTTTGGCTCTTGGCCTTGTCAATGTTGTAGATGGTCTGGGGGGACTCAGAGCCGCGCAGAAATTGATGTCGCCAATCTTGAAGCCTCTTCTTGGCGTGCCTGGAATTTGTGCATTGGCTAATATTGCTAACATGCAAAGTACAGATGCCGCAGCTGGGATGATTAAAGAACTGGTTGATGCCGGTGAAATCACCGACGACGAACGCTCCGTGATTATTGCGTATCAAACTAGTGCAAGCGCGTTTATTACCAACTATTTTTCATCGGGAGCGGCGGTATTCGCTTTTATGACGGTACCGATTCTGATTCCTATCATTGTTATGCTGGTGTTTAAAGTGATTGGTGCGAATTTAATGCGTCTTTATTTAAAAACATTTGCTGCTAAATCTGCATAAGGAGGAACTTGCTATGTCTGCAAACGAACAAAGCCCACAAATAAAACCCAACATTTTGGATCTTTTTGTCGAAGGTGCTCGGCGTGGTTTTACTATTGGCACTACTAGCTTACTACCAAACGTTGTCATGGCCTTTGTCATTATTCGTATTCTCGATGTTACTGGTTTGCTCAAGATTATCGGGATTTCTTTTGCGCCTATTATGGCGTTGTGGGGTCTGCCAGGCGAAGCCGCTACTGTCATTATTACATCCATTATGAGCATGGGCGGGGGCATAGGCGTTGCTGCCAGCCTTTATAACAATGGTATTTTGGATCCGGTCCAAGTAACCATTTTGGTTCCCGGCATTTATTTGATGGGAAATCCGGTACAGAACGTTGGACGCTGTTTAGGTATTTCCGCAGTCAATACTCGTCATTATGCTGCGATTATCGGCATTTGTATTATTAATGCTCTTCTTTCGATCTGGGCTATGCGCTTGATCGTGCTTTTTTTATAATTTCCAAGTAGGAGAGAGGATGTTTGCTATGAAAAACCCATTCTTTTCGTTGTTGCGCGGAGCCAAAGTTTTTGCGCCAGAGCCTTTGGGTGTTCAGGATATCCTTATTGCGGGGAAAACAATAGCGGCCATTGGGAAAAATCTCTCAGTGCCTGTGGGTTATGATTGCCAAGAAATACAGCTAGATGGTAAATGCTTATTTCCTGGTTTTATTGACAGCCATGTACATTTGATTGGCGGTGGCGGCGAAGGGGGCTATGCTACCCGGACACCGGAAGTTCTGCTATCTAGTATAACCACCTCGGGTGTAACAACGGTAGTAGGCTGTCTGGGAACGGACGGCACCACTCGGCACGTGGCAAGCCTTTTAGCCAAAGCGCGCGGTCTTGAGGCCGAAGGAATAAGCACATATATTTATACCGGCGCATACGAACTGCCCACTCCAACCATTACCGGCAGTGTGCGCAGTGATATTGTTATTATTGATAAAATTATTGGCGCTGGCGAAATCGCCATGTCGGATCATCGCTCAGCGCAGCCGTCGATTCGAGAGTATCAGAAATTGGCTGCCGAGGCGCGTGTTGGCGGCATGCTTAGCGGTAAAGCGGGTATTGTTGATATGCATCTTGGTGACGGCAGTGATAAATTGGATGCGTTATTCGCTGTTACGCAAAACGGTGAAATTCCCAAGGGGCAGTTTTTGCCAACCCATTTAAATCGCAATGAAGCGCTGTTCTCGGAAAGTCTGCGCTGGGGATTGGCTGGAGGCATTATTGATATTACTTCCGGCGTCAGTCCTGCTGCGGGTTCTTCTAAAGCCGTCAAACCAAGCACTGCTGTTCGCAGGGCTTTGGAAGTCGGGGTGCCGCTTGCGCAACTGACAATGAGCTCTGACGGAAATGGCAGTATGCCAATTTTTGACGAGAAGGGAAATACCGTTGGTGTTGGCGTAGCCAACCAAAAAAGTTTGCTTGCGGAAGTGGCGGATATGGTTAATGTCGAGGGTATTGCTGTTGAAAAGGCGATCCAGGTTGTTACCAGCAATGTTGCGCGAGTCTTAAAGCTAGCCAACAAGGGCTGCGTTTCTTCCGGATTAGACGCTGATTTCACGGTAGTCGATACCAATTTTGTTTTGCAGGACGTTTGGGCTCAAGGCTGCCAGATGGTGCAAAATGGAAAGCCTCTTGTATGGGGAACCTTTGAAACTGCTCGCTTTTAAAAGAAGTTTGGGAGGGAAGGGTTTAAGGAACCTAAAGCGCTAGCTGCTAACTAGATATATGATAAATAAAGAAGATGCTAGTAACCTTGAAAAATAGGTTGCTAGCATCTTTTAGTAGTGTCTCCGTTTTTATAAAGCACAGGCGGAAGTTGTGTTTGGTTGATTGGCCGCACCCCATTCGCACATTAGTTTTAGAATGGGCAGCAGCGTTTGGGCGCGTGTTGTCAGTGAGTATTCTACTTTGGGCGGGATTTGCTGGTATTCTTTGCGATAAAGCAATTCTTCCGCTTCTAATTCCTTGAGTTGTTGGCTTAGCATTTTATGTGTAATACCTGGTAATTTTCTTTTTAGTTCTCCGTAACGGAGAATCGTTTCTTCCGCTAGAATGTAGATGATCAACCATTTCCACTTGCCTCCGAGTACCGATAGTGTATAGGCTACTGGGCAATCAAGATTGAGGTCGCCTTTCTTTTCTTTCATATATACTCTCCTTTGAATAGTTACTTTCTCTGCGTATAGTATCTTCCGATAAAGTGCATACTTACATGAATAAAGAATAGCAGATATAATTAACCTAAACAAGCCTGAAAAGGATGGTGGAATTATGAATACCTATGAAGCGATTCAAAAACGCCGGAGCATTCGTCGTTATGAAGCTAGATTGGTGGAAAAAGAAACGATAGAGCGGTTGCTGAGGGCGGCGATGCAGGCTCCGTCAGCAGCGAATCAGCGGCCATGGGAGTTTATTGTAGTGGAAAACAAAGATACTCTGGCTAAATTGGCGAAGGCTCATCCGTATGCATCGCCCATGCAAGAAGCGCCGTTAGGCATTATTGTCTTGGCAAACGAAGCCGGGTTGAAATTTCCGCAGTATTGGCAGCAGGATTTGGCGGCGGCCACGCAAAATCTATTGTTAGCCGCCGTCGAAAATGGCCTGGGAGCGGTATGGATGGGAGTTGCGCCGGAAGAAGACCGGATGAAATACATTACCGAATTGTTTCAACTGCCTACGGGAGTTACGCCCTTTGCTATGCTGGCGCTGGGGTATTCGGCGGAAAATCAGTTTGTAGACCGTTTCGAAGCAAACCGCATTCGCTATGAAAGCTATAAAAACTGAATTTCTGTCAGGCATTAATGAGCCTCCGTCCTGCGAACGCTTGCAGGGCGGAGGCTTTTGTATTGCGCAAGTTTCAAAGGTGCTTTTTCAAGGCCAATTCCCAAAGAACTTTCGTGTTTTCATACCGGGCCATTTCATATTCACTACTATAGTGAAATTCCCAGTTTTGAAAAAGGTCGTCTAATTGTGCTTTGTTGAAGAATCGCTTGAACCGGCCTTGCTTACAATAATAATTTTCTTCGACAAGAGTTCCCTGACCGGCTCCATAGTTCGTGTCTTTTACTGAGTTAACTCGCAGTAGTAAAAAACCATCTTTCATAAGAACCCGCTGAATCTCAGCAACAATGGCTACGGTTTCGAGCCAACGAAAATAATGCAGTGAAAGATCGGCAATAACTATTTTGGCGCTTTGATCTTCAAAAGGTAAGCCTTCCTTCATGTCAAACAGTCTTGTGTCAGGTTTGTCTATAAAAAAATCTAGCTTTTTTAATGCTTCCTTTGAAAAATCGCATGAAATTACTTTGTAGTTTCTTTCCTGCAAGTACAATGTATTATTTCCAGATCCGCATCCCAAATCAATAATAGGAATAGAGTTCGAGGTCGATAAAATGGCTGCATATTTGTCCAGCCATAAATCATAAACTGGTTTTTGATTATTTCGGGATTCATATAATTGATTCCAATAGTTGTTACTCTCGTTCATTGTGTTTACCTCCAGACGCTAAATAACCAGTGGATGCGGGATTTTAAAAATGTTAGATTAGCGGCTTGGCGAATCCGACGGTTTTACTCAAACCAAGCTTCTTTTAACAGCTGAATGGCTGTTTTCATTTCTTCCGCCGGGATTTTAGAAAAATAAAGGATGACTTGGGATGGAGAGGTTGGAGCTTCTCCCAGATAGTAATCCTGCAAAAGCGCGATGCGGCAGCCTTTCGCTAATGCCCGTGCGTATAATTCTTTTGGCGTCAACGAGGATTTTACCGTTAAAACGAGATGGAGGCCGGACTCGGTTTCGTTAATAGCTACCTGCTGGCCTAAGATGGTCCGGATGCTTTCCAGAAAGAGAGCGTGCTTTTCATTGTAGAGTTTGCGGAGGCGGCGGATTTGCCGTTCCAGGTGGCCATCGGCCATATAACGGGCTAGAGCCAACTGCTCTAGGGCGGATGTTGTTTGGTTGTACAAGGAAGCGCGTTCCCGGTAGCTTTTCAGCAACTGTTCCGGCAGCACCATATAGCTAATACGGATGGACGGGGGAATGACCTTGGAAAAGGAGCCCATATAAATGACGGAGCCTTCCGTATCCAACCCTTTTAAGGCGGGGAGGGGACGGCCGAAATAGCGAAACTCACTGTCATAATCGTCTTCAATAACCGTAGAGCCTGTTTGTCGGGCCCAGTTTAAAAGCTGCGTCCGTTCGCCGATCGGCATAATATAACCGGTCGGGAACTGATGCGAAGGCGTCACATACACAAGGCGAGCGCCGCTGCGAGCCAGCTCGTCCGTATCGATGCCTTCTTTTTTTAGGCGCACCGGGATAATTTGAAAGCCCCGGTCTTCCCAGGTGCGGCGACCCATTTTAAAGCCTGGTTCTTCAAAGGCAATGCCGTCATGCTCTGGTTTCAGCATGCTGGCCAAAATATTCAACAGGCTTTGTACGCCAGGCCCGACAATGACTTGGCCGTAATGGCAATTAACACCTCGTGAACGGATGTAGTTGACAATCTCCTTGCGCAGCTCTATTTCGCCTTGGAGGTCGCCGTAGCGCATGAGACGGCTTGGATCTAAGAAGGCTTTATTGATATACCTCTTCCAAAGAGAGAAATCAAAGCCGTCCGCATCCATTTCACCACTGGCCAGATCGTATTTAAACGTCAATTCCTGCGAGGATTGTTCTTTGGGAATGGCATTTTGCGGCGCAGGAGAAGGCCAAGCGTTTTCTACAAAGCGGTTGACTGCATAACGCGTACGATTGCCGCTGGTGATATATCCTTCGCAGAGCAATTGCTGGTAGGCTTTTTCTACGGTGATTTTGCTGACCGATAAACTATCCGCCAAAAAGCGGATGGAAGGGATTTTTTGATTTTCCTTTAAATTGTTTTGCTCGATTTCCGTGCGGAAATAGCGATAAAGCTGCATGTAAAGAGGCTCTTTGCTTTCGTGGTCAAGCAGTATCAGTTTAGACATGGTCCTTTTCATTCCTATCTGTACTTATTTTAAATATAGATTCTGTATATTTTAATGGTAGCAGATTTGCTTTATAATACAACCAGGTTTTTATAAAAAAATAAGAAAAAACGTTAAAGTAGTTTGGCAGGAGGAATTTTAAATGAAAGCACCAGCGAAAGCACTTACGATAGCCGGTTCCGATACAAGCGGCGGCGCCGGATTGCAGGCGGATATCAAAACCTTTCAGGAGTATGGCGTGTATGGTATGACCGCCATTACGGTTCTTGTGGCCCAAGATCCTAAAAACAATTGGGCTCATGATGTGTATCCCTTGTCGTTGGAGACATTGGAAGCGCAGATTGATACGGTTCTTGGCGGTATTGGCGTAGACGCCATGAAGACCGGCATGCTGGGAACGGTTGAAATTATTTCCTTGGTAGCTCGTAAGTTGGATGAGTATGCGGTGAAAAATGTTGTCATTGACCCGGTGATGATTTGCAAAGGAACCGATGAAGTGCTGCATCCGGAAGCAGCTGTAGCCATTAGCCAGATGCTGGCCCCGAAGGCTACGGTGATTACGCCGAATGTATTTGAAGCCAGTCAATTGAGCGGCGTGCGTATTCAGTCTGTGGAGACGATGAAGGAAGCAGCCATTAAAATTCATGCGTTGGGCCCCCAATATGTTTTGATTAAAGGCGGCTCCAAGCTGGGCACTGACAATGCCATTGATATTTTGTACGACGGCAAGGACTTTACCGTCTTTGAAACACCGAAGATCAATACCACCTATACTCATGGCGCAGGCTGCACCTATGCTGCTTCGATTACGGCCGGCTTGGCTCAAGGGTTAGCGGTGCCGGAAGCGGTAGGCAAAGCTAAAAATTTCGTCACCCAAGCCATCCAACATGGTTTTCCCATCAATTCATATGTGGGACCGACCTATCATGCAGCACATCGCTTGGCGGAGGCCTAAGCGGGAAAGGGTGGAAAAAGAAATATGGAACAGCATTCTTTAAAACAAACCAAGTATTTGGTGTATGCGGCATTAGGCATTGCGCTTGTCTTTGCGTGCACCGTGTTTGTTAATGTGAGGCTGCCCATTGCAGCCAATGGCGGCTTGATCCACTTGGGAAATGTGCCGCTCTTTATCATTGCGATCCTCTATGGCCGCTGGCTGGGGGCTTTGGCGGGCGGTCTGGGAATGGCTTTGTTTGACGTAGTTGGCGGCTGGTTTTTATGGGCGCCCTTTACGTTGGTTATTGTAGGCCTTATGGGATATACCGTCGGTGCTATTTGCGAAAAAAACCAGTCCTTTATGGCCTATGTGCTGGCGCTGCTTGCGGCTTGCACCATTAAGATCGTCGGCTATTACGGTGCAGAGGGAATTATTTACGGCAACTGGATTGCGCCGCTGGTTTCGGTGCCCGGCAATTTGGTGCAAATTGGCCTGGCTGCAGGGATTGTGCTGCCTGTGGTGCAGAGATTGAAAAAACATGCAGTGGCTCTTTCGTGGGCGGGAAGCCGTCGGTAATCGCCTGCGGGGAACGGAATGCAGAGGATTTTGGGTATATAAAAGAGCGGCGGTAATTCTTGAGTAATCAAGAATTACCGCCGCTTTCGTGTTAGAAGAAGCTCTTAGCTGGTTGTTGCCAAATTGGTCCAATATTCTGGGCAATCGAGGATGTTTTTAGCGCTGCACAAACGCACTTCTTCTTTGTGAGCAAACAATTTATCGAATAAGGTTTTCATAAAAAACACTTCCTTTGATTGGATTAGAGGTAATTGATAATGATTATCTCTAATTGCATTATATAACGATAATTATTATTTGTAAATAGGAAACAAAGAAAAGAATTCGGTAGTAAAAAAGAGAAAAAATGAACAAGGATAATAGAAAAAAGGATTGAATTTTATAGTCTATAATGATGCTTGCACCTTAGGCTCTATATCGATGACTAGCTATTTCTTTGCATAAAATAGATTGTGAGGTGACGTTGGTATGATTCAGACGAGAAAGGTAAAGAAAATCATTACAGGAGAGCAGACGGTTGACGGCGCCGGTGTGCGCTTGGTGCGTGTCATTGGTCGGAAGGACACGCAAGAATTTGATCCCTTCTTGATGCTGGACGCCTTTGATTCTCGTAATCCTCTTGATTATATTAAGGGCTTCCCCTGGCATCCGCACCGCGGCATTGAAACGATAACCTACTTAATCCAAGGGGATATTGAACATGGCGACAGCCTGGGAAACACAGGCAGTATTTTAGATGGCGAGTGTCAATGGATGACGGCGGGTTCCGGCATCATCCACCAGGAAATGCCTAAAGCCAGTGAGCGCATGTTAGGCGTTCAGTTGTGGTTAAATCTGCCTGCTGCTGATAAAATGACGGCTCCGATGTACCACGGTATCACTCAAGGAGAGATGCTTGTAGTGGATGAAGAAAAGGCCCGGGTTCGGGTGATTGCAGGCACGTACAAAGAAACAGCAGGTGCTAGAGCAGGAGATTTCGTGAAACCCTTGCTTTTGGATGTAGAGTTGAACGCTGGGTCGGAGTGGATGCTGCAGACAGATCCGGACGCCTCTTTGTTTATCTATATTTTTCAAGGTGAGGGTGCAGTCGGAGTAGTGGAAGAAACAGCGATTGCGGCAAAGCAAGCGGTTTTGTTTTCCGAAGGTGCTTTGTTGCAGGTGAAAGCGGCGGAGTCTGGTTTGCGGTTTTTGCTGGCAGCTGGGCGGCCATTGCAAGAACCCATCGCCTGGGGCGGCCCCATTGTGATGAATACACAAGAAGAACTGGATCTGGCTTTCCGTGAGTTGAAGGAGAATACGTTTATTAAGTGACCGGAATTGAGAAGCAGGAGATGAGACGGTGAATAAAGCCAAACTAAAGGAAGCCGAAGAAACATTTATCAGGCGTTACCCTGGTGGGTTTTCTCATCCGCAGATGTTGGCGCTCACCAAGAAGCACAAAGTGGAGAAAATGAAAGAGCTGGCGCAAAACAGTTTTTCTCAGGAGGCCTTTGGACAGGCGGGGGCTATCGTAGAGTCTATGAAAAAGCTGGTCAGCCAATCGTCTTTGATTTCTCTTTTTGAAAAACCAAAGTTCAAAGACTGCGTGAACAGCCTGAAGGATGGAGAAAAAGAGCAACTGGCGCATGGTTTGCGGGGATTTCTGCATGGAGACCAAGAACAGGGCTTTGAGCAGATGACGGAGGTGCTGCGCACCTATAAACTGGCAAAGTGGCCATTGCTTACGGTGTATGGTATTTATTATCGACCGGAGGTGGAGGTATTTGTCAAGCCGACGACAGCCAAAGGCATTATCGAGTATTTTGAACTGACCAGCCTAAAATACAGTCCAAGTCCGACCTTTGCCTTCTATAAGGCTTTTCGCGAAGAGATTACGCAAATGAAACAAGCCGTTCATCCGTCGTTGCAGGTGGATCATGCCGCCTTTTGCGGTTTTTTGATGATGACCCTGGAAGCGAAAAATTAGTGTCGCAGAACGAAAGAGAGCCTTGAGACGTCCTTTTAGGCTAGGGCGTCTCAAGGCTCTCTTTTTTTGCGGACTATGTTGCTTCTCCAAGGCCTAAAATTCACAGCCGTAAGTAATGGAGCGTTTAAGAGCTAGCCAAACGATTGCGCAAAGGTAATGTGAGTGGCAGCGTCGCCAAAACAATGCAGGCTAAGAGAAGGACAACTTGTGATAGACCGATTACGTCGCCGGCCAAACCGTAGAGAAACGGGGAGATCGCTCCGGAGCCGATGGTCATGGTATAGAAGATGGCAAAGGCTTTTTGACGGTGCGTAGGGGGAACCAACTCCGGTACGCTGCCATAAAGAACCGATGAGGTTCCATTTAGAGCGACCCCTAAGAGCGGCGCTAGCAGGAGGGTAGGCAAAAGAGGCAGAAACAGCGTGCTGACAATGCAAAGAGCAGTAACGATTTCCGTCAAAATGACAGAGCGGAGTACACCGATGCGTAGGGCTAAGCGGCCGCAAGCCAGCTTGCCGCAAGCGCCGCCAGCGAAAATAAGTGACAGAGCAATACCGGTATCGGCGATGCTGCCGCCTTTTTGCTGCAGCAAGAAGGGAAAGAAAGTTAAGAAGCCCATGCGAGTGGCGCTGTCGATGACCCCGATGGAGGATAAAGACCAAAACGGCTTGTAGTTGAGCCAGCCTCCTATGGCGGCGGTTGGCTGCTCGGACGGTGCAGAGGAGATTTTAGAGAGAGAGGGATTTTGGTGCGGGAAATAGAAGAAAAGCCAGCCTGCAATACAAAGTGTGGCAACGCCAGCTGCTTGAGCGGCGCTCATCCAGTTGGATTGGCTGACAATAAAGGCGCCTGTAGCCGGCAACGCCAGTTTGCCTAAGTCTCCTGCCACATTAAAGGTGCTAAGCGCTTTGCGCCGTAGGTCGATTTGTTCGTAGGCGTCTGAAATTAAGGCGGAGGACATAGGGTGCTGCGTGCTGGAACCAAGGCCGCCAAGGACTAATAGGAAGCCTACAAAATAAATGGTATCAACATTTCCCAGAAACAGCATGGCTGCGCCTAAAAGCAGCGTGCCCCAGGCTAATAATTTTTCGGCCCCCAAGCGAGGGGCCAGCGAAGAGGCGGGAACTTGCAGGCTAGCCATAGTGCCGGAAAAAAGCGTTTTTAGGATGCCGATTTCGGCAAAGCTTAGGGCAAACTGCGCCTGCCATAAAGGAAAGAACAGATAAAGCATATCAGAGCAGCCGTCATGAATAAAATGAGCTAAGCTGCCGGCCCATAAAGATTTGGCCGATTCTCTAGTTTTTGGTTCGGCAGAGATATTAGACATAACTATCTTCCTTTCTCCGTGACTTGAAGCAGGTATGTTCTTTTACTACTATAAACCTGTCTGGCTTGGTTCACAACTAACATAACGCTGATAAAAGGAAAAAGAAAACGTAGTTATAGGAACAGGCATCCTAATTTGCAGGTATTTATTTGACGGACGAGAAGTTCGTTCTATAATAACTATAGGAAAGTTGTAAAAAATATTGGAATCAGAACGGGGGACTCAGGTTGCGTAAAGGTATAGTTGTTTTATTGTTGCTGTTACTGACAGCGTCAAGCGCTTGGGCTAATGGAAAGGCGCCTCAAGAACGAGCTTATTTTCCACCAGTACTTATGTATCATGATATTAAAGTGAAGCCCATTAATGGCTTTGATGTTTCGGTGGACGATTTTCAGGCGCAGTTGGCTTGGCTGGAGCAAGAAGGCTATCAGAGTTTAAGCATGGATGAATTTTTGCAGTATGTTGACGCGAAGCGTCCGTTTCCTGAAAAAGCGGTGCTGATCACTTTTGATGACGGCTATGAGGGCGTTTATCAGTATGCGGCGCCGGCTTTGGCGAAACATAAGATGAAAGCGACGTTCTTTATTTTTAAAAAAGGCCTTAATTCTGCGTTAACAGGCTACCCGTATTTAACGGACAAACAACTGCAGGAACTGGCCGCTAATCCGTTGTTTTCCATTCAATCGCACACGATGACCCATGCCGATCTCAGTGCGATCTCTAAACAAGAGCTGCAGTACGAGCTGAAGGCTTCGAAGCAATTTATCGAAAGCGTTACCAATAAACCTTGTCGTACCATTGCTTTTCCGTTTGGCCATTATAACAGCGAGGTCCTGCAAACCGCTAAAGAAGCTGGTTATGACGTAGCTTTTTCCGTGTCCGACTTGGGGCTGCTTGGCCAAGAAGCCAAGTATAGCATCCCGCGCATTTACATGGGCGTATCCCTGGGGCAAAATAAGATGGAACTGTTCAAAAAGTATTTGCATACCTATAAAACGATGCCGCCGGAGGCTTTTAAAGAACGATTTGGAGATTTGCCGCAGTGAAAAAATTTACTTCCTACCAAGTAGCGGAAGAACATGCAGGGTTGACGCTGGAGTCCTATTTGAAACAAGTTTTGCAGTACTCCGGGCGACGGCTCCAGAAGCTGACGAGGCAAAAGGGAGTTTTGTTGAACGGCAAGGCTGTATTTTTGCAGAAAAAAGTAAAAGTTGGCGATAGTCTGCGGGTGTTGCTGACGGAAGATGTTTCGTACGGCGTGCAGCCGGAAGAAGGCTGCGTGGAGATTCTTTATGAAGATGAGTATGTGCTTGTGCTGAATAAGCCTGCCGGGCTACTGGTGCATCCGGCTGGGCGGACGATGAGCGGCACCTTGGCGAACTATCTGGCGTATGAACTGCAGCGGCGGGAGGTGCTCTGCGCCATTCGGCCGTTGCACCGCCTTGATCGGGACACTTCCGGGTGCGTCATCTTTGCCAAAGATGCTCACAGCCAGTTCCTGCTGGAGCAGCAAATGAAAGAGAAACGGCTGCAGCGAATCTACTGGGCCCTGGTAAACGGCGAGGTATCGCCGGCGGAGGGAACTATTGATGCGCCGCTCGGCGCGCATCCTAATCGTCCGAATCGCCGGGCGGTGCGTGAGGACGGCGAGAAGGCGGTTACGCATTATCGCACGCTGGAAAACTATGCGGCGGCCACGCTGTTGGAGCTGACGCTGGAAACCGGGCGAACTCACCAGATTCGACTGCATGCCTCGCATCTGGGTCATCCCCTTATTGGCGACGGCATGTATGGAAGGCGGACGTCCTGGATGCCCCGGCAGGCGCTGCATGCGGCCTGCGTGCGTTTTGGGCATCTTAAGGAGCTGCGTGAAGTTACGGTGCAGGCGCCGTTGCCGGAAGATTTTGAGGCAGCCCTTGCGCATTGCCGCCATGTGCGGCGTGAAACGGAAGGGGTGGGGCCATGGACGCCTTGACGGTCATTTTTACCCTTTTTGCGGTGCTGTGCGCCATCTGGATCGTTTGGAAGCTTGTTTCCCGGCGAAAAAGCCTTCCTTGTCCGTCTTGGCTGTACCGCATGGTGGAGATGGAAAATCCTTTAGCGAAAAACAGCCAATCCAAGACTATTCTCGCCGGCTTGGGCGTTGCCGAAGGCATGACTGTTTTGGATGCCGGCTGCGGTCCGGGGCGGGTCACACTTCCTTTAGGCAAAGAAGTCGGCCCAAGCGGCAAGGTGATCGCTGTTGATTTGCAGCAGGGTATGCTGGATGTGGTACAGCGCAAAGCGCAACAGGAAAATCTAGTCATGGTTGAGTTCGTGAAGCTTCCCTTGGGCGAAGGAAAGCTGCCGCCGTATCAGGCGGACCGGGCGGTGATGGCGGCGGTGTTGGGAGAAATTACCCAGCAGGCAGCGGCTTTGCAGGAGATATTCGCAGCTTTAAAGCCGAGGGGCATCCTGGCGATTGCTGAAACAATCTTTGATCCCCATTACCAGCGTAAGTCGCATGTGCTGGATTTGGCCCAGGCTGCTGGCTTTGAGGAAGTCGCTTTCAATGGAAATTGTCTGGCCTATACGGTATATTTGCAAAAGCTATAGTGACGCTTAAATTCGCTCTTTCCTTGCAGGAAAGGGCGGATTTTTTACTATCGTACCTTGTATTTCTCTTGTGTGCCCTCTCGTGACTCCGATTCTCTTGTTCAATATTTTGGTTTGTCTCTGCTTCCTCTGGCTTTTTCTCTGATTCTCTGTGTAAATCTTGTAACCTCGTCGTACCCTTTCGTCCTCTGGCCTTTCTTACAATTTTCGTATAGAATAAACGTACTGTATGATTCTATTTAGCGTATGAAGGGAAATTGCACATGCTTCAAACTATGAACCGCCCGGCAGATTTACGGACCTTGAAAGGGAAGCTGGCAGCGGCTTATGACTATGTATTGGCCCATCAGGACTTTGACAATGCGGCAAAAATAAAGCAGCTAGCGGGCAAGCTGGCACAGCAAGAGTTTGCCATTGCTTTTTGCGGCCATTTTTCAGCGGGAAAATCTACGATTATCAACCGTTTAATCGGTGAAAACCTGTTGCCTTCAAGCCCTATCCCGACCAGTGCCAATTTGGTGAAGGTCAAGGCGGGCGAAGCTTATGCCAAGGTGTTTTTCAAGAACGAAAAGCCGCGCATGTATTTGGCGCCCTATGATTATGAGCTGGTGAAGCAGTATTGCAAAGACGGCGACCAAATTCAGGAGATTGAACTCAGTCAGGCTGACTGTCAACTGCCGCCGCAAGTGGTGGTTCTGGATACGCCCGGCATTGATTCGGCGGACGATGCGCATCGCATTGCGACGGAGTCGGCCATTCATCTGGCGGATTTGATTTTTTATGTTATGGACTATAATCATGTGCAGTCCGAATTGAATTTTATGTTCACTAAAGAACTGACGGAAGCGGGTAAAGAGGTTTGTTTGGTCATTAACCAGGTGGACAAGCACTCCGAGCAGGAGCTTTCCTTTGCCGATTTTCAGGCCAGCGTGGTAAATTCCTTTGCCTCCTGGGGTGTTAAGGCGACGCATATTTTTTATACGTCTCTCAAAAGCGACGAGCATGCGCATAATCAATTTCCGGCGCTGCAGGCGTTTTTGGCGGAGCGGCTGCAAGCTAAGGATACGCTGTTGCTGCAATCGATATTTCATTCCCTGCAAAAAATCGTCGGTGATCATTTGACGGCGGCGCGGAAAAAAGGCGAAGATAAATTACAGTCGGCCAGGGAGGTTCTGGGCGAGCTGTCGACGGCGGAGCAAGAGGAGCTGCAGGCGAACTATGACAAGCTGCTGGCGGAAAAGAACCTGCTGGGCGAAGGCCTGGAAAAAGCAGAGAGTCAGTTTGACCTGGAAGTCAGCAAAATTATGCAGAATGCTTATTTGATGCCCTTTGAAACGCGGGCGTTGGCGGAAGCGTATTTGGAAGCCTGCCAGGCGGGCTTTAAGGTTGGTTTTTTGTTTACCAAGCAGAAAACAGAGGCGGAACGGGAAAACCGGTTGGAGCTTTTTTATCAGGGTGTGTTGGAAAAGATAAAATCACAACTAGAATGGCATCTGCGCGAGTTCCTGGGGCGTTTCTTAAAAGAACGGCGTTTGGAAGACAAGGAATTGCTCGCAAGGGCGCAGCAGTTTACGGCGCCTTTGGCCAAGGAAGCGCTAGTGGGCGCGGTAAAGCCGGGCGCCCGCCTTTCCGGAGAATCGGTCATCAATTATACGGAGAGCGTGGCTAACGAAATTAAACTTGCAGTGAAACGAAATCTGGCTTCTCTGGAAGTCGATATCCTGGAGGCGCTCCAAGAGCGTACTGCTGCGCTGCAGGTGCGGCTGGCGCAAAAATCAGCCGGTTTGGAGCGTTATATTGCCGCCCTGGAACAGCTGAAAAAACAGGAAGCCGCCGCTAAGCTGGCGCAGGCGGAAGCGGATAAGCTGCTTAGCCAAGCGAAGGAAATTACAGAAGAAGCGTTTTGCCTGCTGGCACAGAACGAAGAGGAATTTGACGTTGTTTCGCCGCAAACTGGGCAGGTGGAACTCGTGAAAAAAGCGCCTCCTTGTGTCCAAACCAGGCCTAAGGTAAACGAGAAAAAAGCGGCAGCCGTCGAAGCGACGGATCGTATGAAGCAAACGGCAAGCGCCCTCCAACAGACGGCGCATCTTGTGCATGATTTGCCTGGTTTTGCAAAACTGGCCAGGGAGCTCGAGGAAAAGGCGGCGCGCTTGGAGCATAAAGGCTTTACCGTCGCCCTCTTCGGAGCGTTCAGTGCCGGTAAGTCTTCTTTTGCCAATGCTCTTTTGGGTGAGAAAGTGCTGCCTGTTTCTCCGAATCCGACAACAGCAGCCATTAATCAGATTAAGCCGGTGAACGAAACCTGCCCCCATGGAACGGTGCGCGTCAAGGTGAAGGATGCCAAGGCCTTGTTGGATGATGTCAATCAGGCGCTGCGCCTCTTTGAAGTGCAGGCGGCTGATTTGGCTGACGCCAGGGAAAAGGCAGCCGCCTTGGGACAGGGCGGTTCTGTCGGGGCGGCGGAGAAAACCAGCTATGCTTTTTTACAGGCCTTTGCCCGCGGCTATGCCGCCTTTGGCGAGCAGCTGGGGGCTGTGCTGGAAACAACTATGGCGGAGTTTGGCGACTATGTGGCGGTGGAGGAAAAATCCTGCTTTGTAGAATGGATTGACCTTTACTATGACTGCCCTCTGACTCGCAAGGGCATTACCTTGGTCGACACGCCAGGGGCGGATTCCATCAACGCCCGCCATACAGGCGTTGCCTTTGAGTTCATTAAAAACTCTGATGCCATTCTCTTTGTTACCTACTACAATCATGCCTTCTCCAAGGCGGACCGGGAGTTTCTGATTCAACTGGGGCGGGTCAAGGACGTCTTCCAGCTGGATAAAATGTTCTTTATTATCAACGCCATTGACCTGGCCGACAACGAAGAAGAAAAAGAAACCGTCCTCGCCTATGTGCAAGAGCAGCTTGTCAAATACGGCGTGCGCAATCCCCATCTCTACGCCTTGTCGAGCCTGCATGCCCTGAAGGAAAAACAGGCCCAGACAGGGGCGGCCCTTTCCGGCATGCCTGTGTTCGAAGAAGCCTTTTATCATTTTATTGCTAACGATTTGGCTAACCTGGCGGTGGCGGCCTCCGAAAATGAGCTGCGCCGCGTTGGACAGCGCGTAAGCGCTCTTATTGCCAGCGCCCGCGAAGATGTCTCGGTGAAGGCCCAAAAACGGGCCAAGCTGGAAAGCGAGCAAGGCGAGGTGGCAGCCGTTTTAGCGCAGCAAAGCGTGCAAAATTTGCGCAGCAGCCTGCTGCAGGAACTGGAAGAACTGCTTTACTATGCCAAACAGCGAGTGTTTTTGCGGTTCAACAATTTCTTTAAAGAGGCCTTCAATCCGGCGGTGCTGCGAGACGATGGGCGGGATTTGAAAAAGGCCTTGCGCCAGTCGCTAGGGGAGCTCTTAGAGCAGATCGGCTTTGATTTAGCCCAGGAGCTGCGCGCCACTACGGTACGGTTGGACCGCTTTGCGCAAACCCATGGGGCTGCGTATCAGCAAAGCCTTGCCGAACGCATTGGGGAGATCAATACCGATCTTTCCTTTGCCGTGTTTGAACTGGAAAACAGGGAACATCTTGAATTTGCGAGCGCTTTTCAAGAGACGCCTTTAGAGCATTTTGGTAAAGCCCTGGCCTGCTTTAAAAACCCTAAAGCGTTTTTTGAGGAGGGTGAAAGCAAGGTCATGGGGGAAGCGCTCTATGAGCTGCTTAGCGTGCTGGCCGATGAATATCTGCAGAGAGAAAAAATCCGTATGCAGACGAGCTATGACGCAGTTTTAGAGGAAGAATTTACCCGCCTTATCGGGCAGATGACGGAACAGGCGGCAGAGTTCTATTTGAGTCTGTTGTCCGCCTTGGACGGCGGCGTGCCGGTAGAGACGCTTCTGGATATTCAGCAGCGCTTACCCCAAGAATAGTACAAAAGTTGATAGTTTTTTTATATGAACCCTGTGGCTGTTTATGGTACATTGAATGCAATTGAGTACAGGCGCCTGCATTAGTCAAGCCTGTATGCCGCCATTGACTCTACGAGTGATAGAGGGTATGGACTTTTGCAGGTTTTTCTGCTTCTTTCGCCCTCTGGCATGTCACAGAGGGCGATTTTATTTTTCTAAGGGCGGAGGAAGCTGCAATGAAAGTAGTACAAAAACGGCTTAGTTGTGATCAGTCGGAAAAATATCTTGTAAGTTTGGCAGACGGTCATACCGTCGAAACGCTTTATATGGTGGATGAAGAACGGAGACTGACCTTTAACAGCACTGTCTGTATATCTTCGCAGGTAGGCTGTCACATGGGCTGTCGCTTTTGCGCCACAGGCAGGCAGGGGTTTATTCGCAACCTGACGGCCCAAGAGATTGTCGGCCAGGTAGAGCTTTGTAATCGAACTCGTAAAAATGCCAAGCGAACGCCGTTGGAAGCAGTGGTGTTTGCCGGTATGGGCGAGCCACTGCGCAATTATGGACAAGTCAAGGCGGCCATTTGGGAGCTACGCTCCCGCTGGGGGCTGCGGCAGTTTGAATTAGCTACGGTGGGGATTGTGCCGCAGATCTATGAATTGCTCGAGGATTTTCAAGGCAGTGATATCTCCATTCGCTTGAATCTTTCGTTGCATGCTTCGACCGATGTGCAGCGCAGGCAGATTATTCCCATGACGCAGGAATACGGCGTTGAGGAGATTATTCAGGCGGCTGCGGTTTATGCGGCTGCCTTTAACACGAAAGCGCGCATACGGTATATGCTGTTTCATGGTTTCAACAACACTGCAGACGATGCGGTTCGCTTAACAACGCTTTTGCAGGGGAAACCGTTGAAATTGATTCTTTCACAGTATAACGAAAACAATATAGAGGGATTGACCCCTGCGAATCGCTTGGAGGTTTTGGATTTTTATAATACAATGAAGACAGCGGTGGAGGCGGAGATTTTCCATAATTTTGGCAGCGATATTCAAGGCGGCTGCGGACAATTGAAGCAAACCGCGGCGGTATAAGGTTTTACCATAGTGGAAACAGGAGAAGCAAGCAATGAACAAAGTAATTTGCGTCTATAGCTCTTCCAGCAGAACGATTGATCCGGTGTATTTTGACGCGGCGCATCATTTGGGACGGGAAATCGCAGCGAAGGGAGACCGGTTTCTTTTTGGCGGCGGCATTACTGGTTTGATGGGCGCTTGCGCCAAGGCAGTGCATGAGCACCAGGGACAGGTGATTGGCGTCATTCCGGAAGCCTTAAACTTGGAAGGCGTTGTCTATGACAAATGCGACGAACTGGTGGTAACCAAATGCATGCGCGAGCGCAAGGCTGCTATGGACGAGCGGTCCGATGCGTTTATTGCGCTGCCCGGAGGATACGGAACCATGGAAGAGGTTCTGGAAATCATTACGCTTAAGCAATTGCGCTATCACGATAAGCCCATTGTCATTTTGAACATCAATAACTTTTACGATAAGTTGTTGGAGCAGTTTGAGACAGCGATTGACCAGCAATTTGCCAAAACGGTCTGTAATGAATTGTATTTTGTGACAGAAGAAATTTCGGCGGCGCTGCAGTATATTGACGCCTATGAATCCCCGGTATTTGCAGAACGGTGGCTTACGGACGTAAAATAAAAGAGATTGAAAAAGGAGCCCTGACATTTGCGTCAGGGCTCCTTTAGTTTCTTTTTATTCGCTTCGAAGTTTTTGTTCCATTTCCAGGACGCGTAAGGTGATTTTCATGATTGAATCGGGATTAAGGGACATGGAGTCGATGCCTTCTTTGACCAGAAATTCGGCGAATTCCGGATAATCGCTGGGCGCCTGGCCGCAGATGCCGCTATGGCGTCCGTTGCGTTTGGCTCCTTGCACGGCTTGGGAGACGGTACGAAGTACGCCGGGATCGCGCTCGTCAAAGTCATGGGCTACCAGGGAGGAGTCGCGATCCACGCCAAGCGTTAACTGGGTAAGGTCATTGGAGCCAATGGAAAAGCCGTCAAATACCTGGCTAAACTCATCAATCATCAGTACGTTGTTGGGAATTTCGCACATAACATAGACTTCCAGGCCGTTTTCGCCGCGGCGCAGACCGTTCTTAGCCATTTCGTCCAGTACCTTTTCCGCTTCGGGAACGCGGCGGCAGAAGGGAATCATCAAAATCAGATTGGTGAGACCCATGGTTTCACGGACGCGCTTCATGGCGCGGCACTCCAAGGCGAAGCCTTCCCGGTACTTATCGTCGTAGTAACGGGACGCGCCGCGGAAGCCGATCATGGGATTTTCTTCAGCCGGTTCAAAGCCGGCACCGCCAATCAGGCTGGCGTATTCATTGGTTTTAAAGTCGCTCATGCGGATGATGACGGGTTTGGGATAAAAAGCCGCCGCAATGGTGCCGACGCCGCAAGCCAGCTTTTCGACAAAGTATTCGGTTTTGTCTTCGTAGCCGAAAGTAAGCTCTTCGATTTTGCGAAGAACTTCCTCGTCAGTGATTGCCTCTGGATGAATCAAGGCCATAGGATGAATCTGAATGTAGCTGTTGATGATGAATTCCATGCGAGCCAGGCCGACGCCGTCGTTTGGGATCATGGAAAGCGAAAATGCTAGGTCCGGGTCGCCTAGATTCATCATGATCTTTGTGCGGGGGCGTTTCAGGTCGGCCAGACTTAGCGTTTCCGCGTGAAATGGCAGTAAGCCGCGATACACCTTGCCTTCTTCGCCGGCGGCGCAGTTGACCGTTATCTCTTCGCCTGTATGGATGACTTCTGTGGCATGACCGGCGCCTACGACGGCCGGAATGCCGAGTTCGCGGCTGACGATAGCTGCGTGGCAGGTGCGGCCGCCGCGGTTGGTCACAATGGCGGCGGCAGTTTTCATTACTGGCTCCCAATCCGGGGTTGTGGTGTCGGCTACTAAAATTTCCCCTGGAACAAATTGAGTCAGCTGCGACGTATGCTTAATAATGCGGGCTTTGCCGCTGCCTATTTTTTCACCGACGCTTTTGCCTGTAGCCAAGAGGGGGCCGCTGCCGTCGAGATAATACGTTTCCAGCACATCAAGAGCTTTGCCGGACTGTACGGTTTCCGGGCGGGCTTGAACGATGAATAGCTCACCGCTCAGGCCGTCTTTGGCCCATTCGATGTCCATAGGGCGATTTTCGCCGGCCTTTTGGGAATAATGTTCTTCGATGATGAGGGCATACTTAGTCAAGGTGAGAATGTCTTCGTCCTGCAGGCAGAAGCGGCGGCGGTCCGCCTCCGGTACTTCTATGTTGCGCGTTAGCGCTTTGGATCCTCCTAGGCCGTAGACCATTTTGATGCGCTTGTCTCCCAAGGTTTTGCGAATAATCGAGCGGTAGCCTTGGCGAAAGGTGGGCTTGAAGACATAGTATTCATCCGGGTTGACGGCGCCTTGGACGATGTTTTCCCCCAAGCCGTAGCAGGCGGTGGTAAACACCACGTCGCGAAAACCGGTCTCTGTGTCGATTGTGAAAGTTACGCCGCTGGTGGCCAAATCGGAGCGTACCATCTTCATGATGCCGATGGATAAGCCTACTTTAAAATGGTCAAAGCCGTTGTTCAAGCGATAAGAGATGGCGCGGTCCGTAAAGAGAGAGGCAAAGCATTTGAGGCAGGCTTCTCGCAAGGCGTGTTCGCCTCGGATGTTCAAATAGGTTTCCTGCTGTCCGGCGAAAGAGGCGGTAGGCAAGTCTTCGGCTGTGGCGGAGCTACGCACTGCCACATCAGCATCAGGCCCGTATTCAACGCAGAGCTGCGCATAGGCGCATTTGATTTCTGACCAGATAGCATCAGGGATGCCCGCGCTTAAAATTAGATCTCGGGCCCGTTTGCCGCTTGTCGCTAGGGCTGCTACGTCGTGCGTAGTAATGCCGGCCAGCGCGTCTTGGAGGGGAGCTAGAATGCCGCCCTCCTCCAGCAGCTTCCAGTAGGCTTCGGCAGTGACGGCAAAGCCGTGGGGAATTTTAATTCCTTTCGGCGTAAGCTCCCGGTACATTTCTCCCAAAGAAGCGTTTTTGCCGCCCACAAGCGGCAGGTCTTCCAAGGCGACTTCTTCAAACCAACGTATAAAATGTCCCTTTTGCACCGTCATCATATTCCCACCTTTCTTTGAGAAACACAAATGCGATTAAATTTTCTGATAATATTATTATATATCGTTAATTGCTTCTGCGATAGAGCAAGTGTATAATCGGTTCAGGCGTGCCGGAGTTTTTCGGCTTGCCCTATCATAGGAAGGATGAAAAGATGATGCAGAATATTATTTTTGACGTAGACGGAACGTTGTGGGACTCTACGGAAGTGGTGGCCCAGGCCTGGAATAGAGCCATTACAGAGGTCGGAGGGACCAAGGCGGTGGTGAATGCTGCCATTTTGAAACGAGAGTTCGGCAAGACGATGAAGGTTATTGCTGACAATCTGTTTCCGGACGCCGACGAAGAAACTAAAACGTTGCTGATGAAAAAATGCTGCGAGTATGAGCACGAGGCGCTGGAAGAAAATGAAGAATCGCTATTATATCCGGCGGTCGTGGAAACCATAAAAAAACTGGCGCAGCGGCATCGTTTGTTTATCGTCAGCAACTGCCAGTCCGGCTATATTGAGCTATTTATGAAGAAGAACGGCGTAGAAGCGTATATTGAAGACTGGGAATGCTTTGGCGATACAGGGAAAGTCAAAGGGGAAAATATCCGGCTGCTCATGGAGCGGAATAAGCTAGCTGAGGCCGTATATGTCGGCGATACGCAGGGAGATTATGAAGCCACCCAGTTGGCGGGCGTACCGTTTATCTTTGCAAAGTATGGTTTTGGCAGCGTGGATAATGCCGTGCAGGCGATTGAGCAATTTGAGGAGCTGCTGTTGCTGTTTTCTAAGTAGGACTGATCTTTTTAGGTGGCTTTCAAGAATGAGTAAGTTATCTTATGTGTTAGTAGAAATGAAACAAAGCACAATTCCTGTTGCGGGAATTGTGCTTTGTTTCATTATTTTTTTTGAATGATCTTGAAGTAGAATCCTTACTCTTTTTTAAAACCTGGACGCGCAGGCCAGACGGCAGTTCCAGCAGTTGGTTAACTCGTGACCGCGATCCGATACCGTGCCTACGTGGCTGCGACAGCACTTTTGCTCCACAACGGCTTGGCCGTTTAGAGCTTTTGTGGGACAAGCATCCAGGCAGCGGCGACAATCGTCGGGACAGAGTATTTCCGTATAGGGCGGATCGCTAGGCAGTTCCAGTTCTGTCAGGATGGTAACCAGGGTAATCCGGTTACCGTATTTTGGCGTTAAAAGCATGCTGCTTTTTCCTAGTTGCCCTAGTCCCGCCTTTACTGCGGCATGGCGGTGAGACAGGATGCCCATGCCGTGCTGCCGTTCCGCTTCCCAGTGAAAGTAGGGGGCGTCAGCGGGAATGGCTAACGACAGTGCGCCTTGCTCTTCTAAATGAAAAACCACTTTTTGCGCCAGCGCATCAAGTTCTTGGATAATCGTGGCGCCTTGCATGGTATAGACGGCTTTGTTGGCGGATAAAACCGTTCCTTTGGATAACGCTTTGCCCAGTACCATAACCGTTTTGGCCTTGGGCATAATATCGGTAGGGCGAAAGCCTGCCGGAGCTTCCGCAAAGTCGGCGGTAGAAGCGAACCCTACAATATGCGCTCCGTGGGATAGAGCATAAGTACGAATTTGTTCTTTCAAGATTATCACACCTTTCTATGCCGGTACTCCATGTGGGCGCTGCTAATCCCTCAGTCGTAGCCCTCACGCGACTCCGATTCTCTTGTTTATTCTTTTCAAAGCCTTTTCTTCATACACTGGCTAGAGCAAGGGCATGCTAGATCTAAGCCGGATTGGACCAGCAAGACTTGCGGGATTTCCTCGCGGGAGATGAATTGAAAACCCAATCCTTCAAAATAAGAAGCAGCTGTTTCTGTGAGCAGATATAGGACGTTCCGGTTCTGTTCCTGCAAGCGGTTGAGCATAGTCTTTACTAGCGCCATCCCTACACCTCGGCTGCGCCAGGGGGCGATTACCGCGAAGGAGCGGAGCAACGTGGCTGATTCGCTTTTTTGTGCGCCTAGAACTCCGATTATTTCGTTTGCTTTTGTTTCGGCAAGCAGAAATTGTGCAGATGCTAGCGATAGGCCCACTGTAGGTAAGCTGCTGTTTTGCAGGAGCTCTTCGATGATCTTTAAGTCAGCTTCCTTAGCCCAGCGTAGACTGTAGCTTTCCATGAAACACGCCTCCTTTTAAACAACCAGATTAAATAAATACCCCGTGCAAATGATAGCTACAGCAAGAATGCCGGCAAAAATGCCGATGAGTTTTGTCTTTAGAACCTTGCGTAAAATGACCATTTCGGGGAAACTGATAGCCGAAACCGCCATCATAAAAGCCAAAGCTGTTCCTAGCGGCAGTCCTTTTTCAATCAACGAATACACGATAGGCACCATGCCGCCGGCGCTGTTGTAAAGAGGTACGCCGACCAAGACGGCGAGAGGGACGGCAAACATATTTTCGGGGCCAGCATAATGTGTCAGGAAATCTTCCGGGACAAAGCCGTGGATAAAGCCGCCGATGGCAATAGCGACAGTGAGATAAGGTAGAATGTATTTTAATAGTTCAAAGGTGAAGCTTCCCGCGCTTTGACAGCGCTGAGAAAAGCTGTGGAACTCAACGGTATTAACAGACGCATTTTCGGGGGCATAGGCTTCCAGTAAATGTTCTAGCTGCAAGCGGCCGATGATAAAGCCGGCCAAAATGGCGATCGTGACGCCGCTAGCCATGTAGAGCAGCGCAATTTTCCAGCCGAAAAGGCCGAATAGAAGGATCAAAGCGACTTCATTGACCATCGGGGAGGCTACTAAAAAAGAAAAAGTAACGCCCAGGGGAACTCCGGCTTCGATGAAACCGATAAAGAGGGGAACCGCGGAACAAGAGCAAAAGGGAGTAATGATGCCGATGATCGCTGCCAGCACATGGCCGGCGCCTTGGCCTCGTCGTGTCAGAAATTCTTTGGTTTTCGATGCTGGAAAATAAGAACGGATAATGGAAATGATGAAAATAGAGCATGTTAGCAGGACGACTAGCTTAGGCATGTCCGCTAGGAAGAATTGCAAGGCGGCGCCTAATGGCTCGTTAGGAGAGAACTCCAGCCAATGATATACTAAATAGTTGGAAAAAGAATCAAACATGGGGTCAGCACCTCGCTTCGTGCGGTGTTTCCGCTTGAACTGTTTGTAAGGCTTTAGTAAATAAATCAAGACTTTCGATGACTTGCGCATGCTTTTCTACCGGAATTGCTTGAAGAATTTTCCCGAAATGCGCTTCCATACGGCTCTCGATATCCTCATAGGCTCCTTGCCCCTCCGGGCTGAGCGTCAGAACCACATAGCGGCGGTCCTCGGGGCTGGGTTCGCGGCACAGAAGGCCGCTAGTTACTAGCTTGTCTACGGTCTTGCTGACTGAGCTCTTGTCTAAATTCAGCAATTGCGCCAAGTCGTTTACCGACAAAGTTTTGTGGCGGCCTACCTCGACAAGTACGTGACATTGGGGCATAGTAATGCAGCAACAGCCGGCATTGTCTCTTTCAAGAAGGCCTAAGCGGCGAATTAGCAATCGAGCGTTTTCGCGTAACAAACTGTGTAGTGGTTGCATGAGAACACCTCCTTGCATAGATAATACACTAAATAGTTTCTGGTTGCAACTGTTTCTTTTGGAAAATATATTGTTTTAAAAGTGGTTTGACTTAAGAGGGCTAAGCAGGAGCTTTGGTTTTGAAAACGAATAATTACCAACAGGGAAAGTGTGGAAAAACGGTTTGCTTCCTAGGTAGAAACTTGCATAAAGGCAGGTGGGCGGCAATGGATGTTTCACAGATTTCGGGAGCGATTGTAAATGCAGTGGAGCTCGCAGAACAGCTGCATTTTTTACAAACCTTGATTGATTCGCTTGTCAGTCCGATTTTCTATAAAGATAAAAATGGCGTTTACCAAGGTTGCAACAAGGCGTTTGAGGTATATCTCGGCAAGACAAAAGCGGAGATTGTCGGCAAAACGGTGCATGAGCTGTCTCCTGATGATTTAGCGGATAAGTATTATCAAATGGATGAAGATTTGCTGCGCAGCGGCGGGCAGCAGACCTATGAATCTTCTGTAGTATATGCAGACGGTTCGCGTCATGATGTTCTTTTTACTAAGTCTGTATATTATGCGAAATCCGGCGAAGTGGCAGGTATTGTCGGGATCCTTTTGGATATTTCCGAACGCAAGCAGTTGGAACGGGCGTATCAGGAAACCCAAGAGCAGTTGGAAGAGTTGGTTAACCAACGTACGCAGGAGCTGCAGCAGATTAATACGGAGTTAAAAGAGAAATTTATTGAGCTGGAACAGATGGCGGAATCATTGGCTACCTCGGAAGAAAAGTTTTCTAAAGCCTTTAAACATTCAGCAGATGGTATTGGCATTCTTGGTTTGGAAGATGAACGATATGTCGATGTAAATGATGCCTTTGTAAAGCTTTTCGGCTATAGTCGGGGCGAGATTGTAGGACATCGTTCGTCGGAATTTCGTCTTTGGCTGGATGAAGAGGCGCGAGAAGCGACCTTTCAAGAAATTCGGGAAAAAGAATCATTTTCAGGGAAAGAGGCAGCATGGCGTACTAAAAACGGGGAAGTAAAGGTCGGCTTATGCTCCTCCGATTTAATTGAAATTAAAGGAAAACGCTGTATTTTATTTGTGGTTCACGATATTACCGAGCGGAAGCAGGCGGAAGAGGCGCTGCGGCTAGCGCATGACGAATTGGAGCAGCAGGTGCAGCAGCGGACGCACGAACTTAATGATTTAAATAGGGTTTTGCAAGAACTCTCTAGTTCCGACGCCTTAACCAGCTTGGCTAACCGCCGTCATTTTGACGACTTTCTTGCCAAGGAATGGCGGCAAAGTCAACGTCAGGGAACCTCACTGGCGATTATTATGTTGGACGTAGATTTTTTTAAGGACTATAACGATTCTCAAGGGCATCTGGCGGGTGATGAATGCCTGAAACAAGTGGCTCGGGTATTTAAACAGAGTCTAAAGCGGCCTCTTGATTTTGCCGCGCGTTATGGGGGCGAAGAATTTATTGCCGTTTTGCCGGAGACTGATGCAGCAGGAGCGGCTCATTTGGCGGAAACTATTCGAGCGGAAATCGAAGCGTTAGCATTAAGGCATTATGCTTCGCCAATCAGCAAGGTGGTTACAGTTAGTTTGGGTGTTGCCGCCACAATACCCGGTTTGGAATCAGAACCTAAGGATATTCTTGTTGACGCTGATCGAGCGCTGTACCAAGCCAAGCAGGACGGGAGAAATCGAGTGCGGGTAGTGGCTGACTTATAATGCCGAAGGCTGCTTGTTAGAGAAATTTAATGTCGCCTTCTTGACAATTGATTTTGTGTCGTGTAGTATATGGTTAAATTAAATAAAAGTTGCAAGCAGTAGCTGATCAAAAACATTGAAGGCTAAGCATGAGGAGAAATCCTGTGCTTAGCCTTTTATTTTTTGTGAATTTTAATGATATAGGAGAGTGTTTTAAATGGCGCAAACAAAAAGAGAGTTGGTCTTGGCAGCATTCAACAATGAACCGGTGGATCGTATTCCTGTAGGGTTCTGGTATCATTTTCTAAACAATCCGGAACATGCGGAAGGCTTGGGGCATCCGGAAGTAACGGCGGCAAACATTGCCGGCTTAAAAGCATTTTACGAGGGCTTTCAGCCGGATTTCGTTAAAATTATGAGCGACGGATATTTTGCGTATCCTAACGAGGCCTTGCATGAAATCCGTTCCGTGAAAGATGTGGCGAAGCTGCAGCCGGTCGGCGAGAATGCGCCTTGGATTGAAGAACAGGTGCAGTTGGTGAAACAGGCAACCGCTATTTTCGGCAAGGATGTGTTGTCTTTTTACAACGTCTTTGCGGCGCCGCGGTATTTAGAGTTTATGTATCGCGGTAAGGACGGCGATGCCAACGGCAATTTTATCAAGCTGCTGCAAGAAGACAAGGCGGGATTGAAGCACATTTTGGATGTGATGTCTGAGGATTTGGCTTCGCTGGCTAAACGAGTCATCCGCGACGGCGGCGCTGATGGTATTTATCTCAGCGTACAAAACCTGCCTCGCCCAGAGGTGACTCGGGAAGTATATGATGAAATCATTGCACCGGCGGAGAAGAAAATTTTGGCGGCGGCCAATGCCGCCAGCAAAAACAACATTCTTCACATCTGCGGCTATGCGGGAACGCGCAACGACCTTTCCTGGTATCAGGATTATGAAGCAAATGTCATCAACTATGCTGCGAATGTGGAAGAAGTCAAGCTGTCGGCAGGAAAGAAACTCTTTGGCGGCAAAGCGGTTATCGGCGGCTTCGACAATACGCCGCAAGGCGAACTGTATAGCGGCACGAAAGAAGAAATTGAACGCCGCGTTGAGGAAATCATCGCCGATGTCGGCAAGAAGGGCGTAGTTATTGGCGCTGACTGCACAGTGCCTGGCGATATCGAATGGCAGCGTTTAGAGTGGGTTCGCGAGAAAGCGGCGCAGTTGTAAGAAAGGGATAAGGGGGAGCGCGTTATGTTGCAGCTTACGAATGTTCACAAAGAATTCAACGGCAAACCGGTGCTCAAGGGAATTGACATTACCGTAGGCAAAGGCGATGTGGTAGTGTTGTTGGGGCCTAGCGGCTCGGGGAAAACTACGCTGCTCCGCTGCATCAATTTTTTAGAACAGGCGGATCAAGGCGAACTGGCTATAGGCGAATTGACCTTGTCATTGAATCGGGTTTCTTCGTCAGAAAAACGCAAGGTTCGTCAAAAAACAGCCTTTGTCTTCCAAAACTATAATCTTTTTAACAACAAAACGGCTTTGGAGAATGTGACGGAGGGGCTGATTATCGGCCGCGGCATGCCGAAGGCCGAAGCGGTATCCATCGGCAAGAAGATGCTGGACAAGGTGGGCTTATCGGAGCGGCAGGACTACTATCCCAGTCAGCTTTCCGGAGGGCAGCAGCAGCGCGTAGGCATTGCCCGGGCGTTGGCGGTGCAGCCGGACGTGATTTTGTTTGATGAGCCGACAGCCTCTCTGGACCCGGAGCTGGTGGGCGATGTGCTGGATGTGATGAAAAGCATGGCTCGCGAGGGCATTACCATGATTGTAGCCACTCATGAAATGCAGTTTGCCCGGGAAGTGGCCAAGCATGTGATCTTTATGGATGGCGGTAAGATTGTAGAAGAAGGTCCGCCGGAGCAGATTTTCTTTCAGCCTAAGGCCGAGCGGACGCGGAACTTTTTGAGCCGGATTCTAAAAGCCAACGCCGTCAGCGCCTAAGCGGGCGGCCCCAATACCAAGAAGTGAGGCGATGTAAAAATGAAAAAGAACATTTTAAAAGCGGTAGGACTTCTCTTTATTGTCGTATTTGCCGTGGCTGCGCTTGGCTGCGGCGGCAAGCCAACTGCTAAAGAGGAGGCTGCCAAGGGGGAAAAGAAAGTTGTGCGCGTAGCCTTTACCAACTACTATGTGCCTTATGATTTTGTAAATAAAGCAGGCGAACCGGACGGCATTGAAGTTCAAATTATGAAAGAAGTGGCCAAGTCGCTGCCGCAGTATCAATTCAAATTTGAGCCGACTTCGGACGATGATCTGCTGATTGGCGTAGAGTCTGGGAAATATGACGTAGGTATCAAGGGTGTATGGCAGACGGAAGCGCGCAAAACCAAGTTTATCTTCCCGAAAAAACCCATTGCCGCCAGCGTGATTGGCTTGACCTTCCGCAAGAGCGACGCCGATAAAATCAAGGATATGGAAAGCTTTTCCCAAATCGGCGGCAAACTGGTACCCATTGCGCCGCAAAACGCCCAGTATGCGATCGTAGAGGAATTTAACAAAAAGAATGCGGCAACGCCAATAAAGCTGCTGCCTTCGGAGAGCTTCCAAGTGGCTGACGCCTATACGTGGGTGTTGGAAGGACGCTATGACGCTTTCTTTGATATTGAACTGGCGTATAAAAATAATGTAGTGGATGAAAAAGGCGCTTACCATAAGTTCAATGATCAATTGGCCTATGTTCGTTACAAAGCCATTCCTACGTATCCGATCTTTAACAAAAAAGATCAGGAATTGGCTGACGCCTATGATAAGGCGGTAGAAGAATTGACGAAATCCGGGAAAATCAAAGAGTTGGAAGAAAAATATTTTGGAGAAGATTTGCTGCGGCTGGTTGAAAAATAATCATCTCGCAGTGGGGAGGAAAGCCGTATGAGACCCTTTGAACCGCTTTATATTTTAGAAGTTGTACCGGATCTGCTGCCCTTTTTGTGGGTGACCTTGGCGGTGGTGGCAGCTTCGGTCCTTTTGGGAACGGCTTTCGGATTTGTGTTGGCGGCGGCTAAGTTGAGTCGTTATAAAGCGCTGCGTCTTTTTGGAGACGCCTATACCGGCGTAGTTCGCTGCACACCGGCGGTTATTTTGCTGTTCATTGTCTTTTACGGCTTACCTAAATTTTTCCTGGATGTATTTGACTATGACATCAATGAAATTCATAAAATGGTTTTTGTCATTATCGCCTTTACGTTGCTCTTTGCCGCTACTATGTCAGAAGTCATACGCTCTGCGTATCTGGCTGTCGATAAAGGACAGTATGAGGCGGCGGTCAGCGTAGGCATGACGCCGCTGCAGGCGTTGTACCGCATTATGCTGCCCCAGGGCGCTATCATTGCGCTGCCGAACTTCGGGAATTCCTTGATTACGCTTTTGAAGGAAGGCGCACTGGCCTATACGATTGGTTTAGTAGATCTTCTTGGTTCTGGGAATTTGATTATTGCCCGCAACTATGGCTCGTACGCGTTGGAGATTTATATCGCCCTGTCCGTGATTTATTGGGGGATGGCGGTCTTGTTTGAAAAAGCTTTTGCGGTTTTAGAACAGCGCTTATCGCGTTTTAAACGACCGAGGACGGTGTAAGGGGGGCGGAAAAGCAATGGAATTGAATTATGATTTTATGTGGAAAACCTTTTCCGTGATCCTGGCGGGAATTCCAGTTACCTTGGAAATTACGCTGGTCTCTCTTTTGGTCGCGGCGCCCTTTAGCTTTTTTATGGCGTTAGCTCGCATTTATGAAGTGAAGGTTCTTAAGGACATGGCTAGGCTTTATATTTCTTTTATTCGCGGTACGCCGATTGTATTGCAAATTTTGGTGGTATACAGCTTGGTGCCGAGTTTGTTGAACAGCCTGGTGAAAAGCCTGGCTCTAAACATCAAGGTGTTTGAAGTCGATCCTATCTTTTATGCGTATGTTGTGTTTACGATTAATACGGCCGCCCTGTTGGCGGAAGTTTTTCGCTCGGCGCTGATGAGCGTGCATGAAGGCCAAATTGAGGCAGGTTTATCGGTAGGAATGACCTTGCCGCAAATCTACGTCCGTATTATTATTCCCCAAGCATTAGTAGCGGCACTGCCCAATCTGTGCAATTTGTCAGTAAATCTGATCAAGAATACGTCGCTGGCCTTCTTGATGACCGTAAAGGATATTACTGCCATTGGGAAGATTCAAGCGTCCTATGGTTATAACTATATCGAAGCCTATATCGATGTCTTTTTGGTTTACTTTATTTTGTGCTCGCTGGCGCAATGGCTGTTCCGGCTGGCGGAAGTGCGCGCAGGGGCGTTCCGGCAGCTGAAAAGCTACTGAGGAGCTTGTGAGAGGGTGGCGCTATGATGAAATTACAAGATAAGGTGGCGATTGTCACCGGTGGTAATCAGGGGATCGGGCGGGCTGCGGCTTTGCGTTTGGCGGAAGCTGGCGCTAAAGTGGTTGTTGCCTCCAGAAATCAGGAGCGGAATCGGCAAGTGGCGGCGGAAATAGAGCAACGTTTTCAAAGGCAAGCGTTACCTTTAGCGGTGGACGTTGCGGAGCGGCAAGCTGTGGAAGCCTTGGTGGAAAAAGTTATTGAAGAGTTTGGCCAGGTAGATATTTTGGTCAATAATGCTGGCATTTGCCGTTTGTCGCAGCCCTTTGAAGAGCTGGAAGATGCAGCATGGGACGCGGTATTGGATGTGAATGTGAAAGGCGTTTTGCATTGCGTCCGGGCAGTCATTCCGCTTTTTAAAGAGCAAAAAGCAGGCAAAATTGTGAATGTGGCTTCGTTGGCAGGAGAAGTAGGCGGCATTGCGACAGCGGCAGATTACGTAGCGAGTAAGGCTGCGGTGATTGGCCTGACGAAATCGCTGGCGCGCTATTTGGGGCCGTACCAGGTCAATGTTAACGCAGTAGCGCCTGGCTTTATTCGCACAAGCATGACGGAATCGATGCAGATCGATGTGGGAGAAATCCCTTTGCGGTGCGTCGGCGAGCCGGAGGATGTGGCGGAAGCGATCTGCTTTTTAGCTTCTTCGTGTTCGCGATATATTACTGGAACGACCCTCGATGTAAACGGCGGGTTATACATGAAATAAAAGCTTGTATTTGGCAAAGAACCGTATGGAATGAACTGACCCCCAAAAGTTAGACCTTAAAAATCTAACTTTTGGGGGTCGGTTTTTTTGGCAAAATATAGTTTTGAATTTAAATTAAAAGTAGTTCAAGAGTATCTTAACGGCAAAGGTGGATATGTATTTTTAAGCAAAAAGTATAATATTCCTGCAATAAAAGATATCCAGAAATGGGTTGCAATATACAACAGATTGGGTGAAGATGGGTTATTGCGAAGCAGAAAAAATCAAACGTACTCTTTGGATTTTAAACTTCATGTA